>CAYJTX010000238.1:0-5860 GCA_964372615.1 uncultured Bacteriovoracaceae bacterium
GCTCGCGCTCGAGCGCCCGGCGCGAGCGGGCGAGGGCGACTCGGGCGCGCGGGGCGAGGTGCCTGCGTACGACGTCCGGGAGCAGGGGATGGGTCAGGACGACCTTGGGTTTCATTCTCCGTAGACTTCCTCGAAGGAGTCCAACAGCAGGGTTCGCTCGGCGTCCAGCAGGAATCGACGGATGGCTGTTTTCGGCCGAAACCAGGTTCTCTGTCCCTTCACGAGCCTCCGGGTCGCGAGCTGGATTTCGTCGGCCAGGCCGTCGAGCCCGGCCCTGACGGCGCGTCCGCGCGGGGAGCGATTTTCCAGGTGAGCCAACGTCTGAGCGTAGCCGATGGCCCGCAGGACGCGGGCGCCGGGATAGGAGGCTTGCAGGCGACGGACCTCCTCGACGAGGCCCGCTTCGAGCATCGCCCGAGTCCGATGGCGGATTCGATCGCGAAGCTCGGCATCCGGGCGATCCACGACCCAGAGGCGGAAGCGCGGGTCCGGGCCCTTCGCCAACTGCTCTCGCCGAAGGTCCGAAGGGCGTAGGCCCGATGTCTCGACGATTTCCAGCGCGCGCACGAGCCGGTAGCGATCGGTGGGGCCGATGAGCGTGGCTGAGGCGGGATCGAGTTTCTCGAGCTGCTCGTAGAGTCTGGGCGACTCGTGGGCCTCCAGTTTCTCCCGGAGGGCGGCGTCGGTCGGAGGCGCGGGCCAGAGGCCGCGTGTCAGCGCCTCCAGGTAGAAGCCCGTGCCGCCTACGACGAGCGTCCGGCCGCCACGGCCGTGGATTTCGTCGATCGCGGCGAGCGCGAGTCGGGTGAAGTCCGCCACCGTGAAGGGCTCGTCGGGGTCGCGGAGATCAATGAGGTGGTGGCGCGCGGAGGCCCGCTCGGCGCGCGTGGGCTTCGCGGTTCCGACGTCCATGCCGCGATAGACGAGCAGGCTGTCGGCGTTGACGATCTCGACCCGCGGGTGTCGGCGGACGAGCTCGAGCGCGAGCTCGGTCTTGCCCGCTGCGGTCATGCCCGCTAGAACGCCGATGGATTTCACACGCGTCTCTGGAACCACTCCTCGAACCGGGCCCGAGGAACGCGTGCGACCGTCGGGCGTCCGTGGGGACAGTTCCAGGGGTGTGTGCAAAGAAAGAGCCGGTCGACGAGGGCGCGCGCCTCAAGAGCATCGAGCCGGTCTCCGGCGCGGACGGAGGAGTGGCAGGCCTCGCTCGCCAGCTTCTCGAAAAGGGTTTCGTCCATTCGGATCTCGGTGTCGGTTTGGAGCTCGCCGGCGGCCAAGAGGCGCTCGACGAGACCGCCGAGCCTGACGCGAAGCGAGTCCGTTCCCCACTCAGGCGGAATCGCGCGGAAGAGGACGCTTTGTTCTCCGAAGAGCTCGGCGTCAAAGCCAATTCGCGCGAGCCAGGGAAGGCGGCGCTCGAGCTCAGTCCGATCCTCGGGGCGGATCGCGGCGGCCTCCGGGATCAGGAGCTGCTGGCTGGCGGGGCTCTCCGCGCCCAGGGCCCGCGCCAGAAGAGTCTCGAAGCGGATCCGCTCGTGGGCGGCATGCTGGTCGACGAGGGCGGCCTCCATCCCAAGGTCGAAGACGAGGTAGGTGTCGAAGAGCGCGCCCGCGTACCGCGCGGAGGAGAGTGGGTGGGAGGGG
Organism: uncultured Bacteriovoracaceae bacterium; assembly: GCA_964372615.1. Classification (GTDB taxonomy): domain Bacteria; phylum Bdellovibrionota; class UBA1018; order UBA1018; family UBA1018; genus CAYJTX01. The sequence goes on from CAYJTX010000238.1 coordinate 1,648, forward strand.
GTCGGAAGGGCGGTGCCCGCGCCTGGAGTCGCCGGTGGGTTCAGAGTCCAGGAGCCCTGCGCGTACTGGGAGGGGTCGCGGGCGCCCCAGGACGCGGGTGCTGAGCCGACAGTCGAAGCGACGGGCTCACCGATGGGCGTGCCAGCGGACTCCCATTTTGAAGCGGCGCCCGCGGCGAACGCAGGCGCTCCTGTTCTCTCGAGGAGTCGGGAGGCGGTCCATTGCACCGAGCGGAAGACCGCGCTCGAGTCGAGGAATCGAACCTCAGCCTTGGCCGGGTGCACGTTGACGTCGAGCTTCGCCGGATCGACGTCGACAAAAAGGGCTGCTGCAGGGAACTGGCCTGGAAGGAGCGCCTGGCGGAACGGCGCGAGAAGAGCCTGCTGGAGCAGTCGATCCCTGACGGCTCGGCCGTTGACCACCTGGACGAGCCTTCGCGTCTGGGGAGACGTGAGGCCCTGGAGCCAGTAGATCCGGGCCTTGATTCCCGCATCTCTCAGTGAGTTCTGGGATTCTTCGTTGAGGAGCGGGTAATCTTCGCCATCTGAAAGAACCGCGCGGACGCGATCCGGCTCCGACGCCGGGGGCAGTCGTAGCAGCGTGCGGTCGTCGCTCACGAGGCGAAAGCCTGCCCGAGGATGGGAGAGCGCGAGCCGCTCCAGCCAGTCTCGAACCTGCGCGACCTCGGCGGACGCCGAGCGAAGGAACTTCAGCCTTGCGGGGACCTGAGAAAAAAGCCCTGCCGCGCGCACACGCGTTCCGTGCGGCGAGCCGAGGAAGTGGCCGAACGTAATGGGGGTCGGGCCGATGGGCCGCGCCGCGCCCGGAGTGCCGGCCCGGACCTCGTGGGCGGCCTCTTCGTTCCCTGTGCGAGAAACGATCGACAGCTCCGAGACAGCTGCGATGCTGGGGAGCGCCTCGCCCCGGAATCCGAGCGTCGCGATTCGCTCGAGGTCGTCGAGGGTGGCGAGCTTGCTCGTCGCGTGGCGCTCGAGGCAGAGGCCGAGGTCCTCGGCGGCCATTCCCCTTCCGTTGTCCAGGATCTCGAGGAGCCGCTTGCCGCCGTCCTCGAGGATCACGGCCACTTCCGTTGCGCCGGCGTCGAGCGAGTTTTCGAGCAGCTCTTTCACGACGCTCGCGGGCCGCTCGACGACCTCGCCTGCGGCGATGCGCTCGGCGACGGCTGGGGGGAGCACACGGATCTTCGACATGCGGCGAATCAATCAGGTTTAGGGAAGGGGGGCAAGGGGGACGTAGACCTACGTCGCGACGACGACTTTGTTCCGGCCGCCCTGCTTGGCCTGGTACAGGGCCTTGTCGGCGGTCTTCAGCAAAGTCTGGGCGGACTCGATGTCGGCGCGAAGCTCGGAGACGCCCATGCTCGTCGTGATCGGGAGGCGTTTCCCTTCGTAGATGAACGCGTGGGCTTCGATGGCGCAGCGGATGCGCTCGCCGATCTCGCACGCGGTTTTCGCGTTCGTGCTCGCGAGCAGGACGACGAACTCCTCGCCGCCGTAGCGGGCGAAGATGTCCTTCGGCCGCAGGTGCGCGGTCTTCACGAGGTTCGCGAACTCCTTGAGCACGTAGTCCCCGGCGTCGTGGCCGTGGGTGTCATTGACCTTCTTGAAGTGGTCGAGGTCGAAGAAGAGCAGCGAGAAATCCGTGTGGAGCGCCTTGGCCCGCTTGAACTCGGCCTCGAGCGCTTCCAGAAGGTAGCCCTTGTTGTAGATGCGGGTCATCGCGTCGGTATGCGCGGCGGAGCTGAGGTTTCCGTAGAGCACGATCTCGAGCTCGCCCGCGGGCAGGAACTTGAAGATGGAGTTCCCGAGCTTGACCATGTCTTCCTTGGCGAGGGTGACGCTTTCGTTGGTGCCCACCTTCTTGTCATTCACGAACGTGCCGTTCGCGGAGCCGAGATCCGTGAGGATGATCTTCTCGCCCGACTTGGACACCCGGGCGTGTTTGCGCGAGATGCTCTGGTCGTTCACGCTGATGTCGGCCGCAGGATCGCGTCCGACGATCATTTCGGCCTGTGTAATGAAAAACCGATGTCCCTGGGGAGTCCCGCGGATGATGATGAGACAGGCGGCCTGCTCCTTGGCTTTCGCCATCTCCTTGTTCAGAGTGAGCTGTTCGCCCGTGAGCACCGTCGTCTTGTCGCCGGTGTCTTCAGCCATGCAAGTCATGTGGGGTTACCCATGGAGGGGTTCAGGTTAAGATGGTTCGCTTTAAACCGTCAATGCTCTCGGCTCATTGCCGTGAATTGGCGCACCGCATGACTGTCATGAAAAAACGAGAGATTCAGTCGCCTCGATCACGGTCCCGACGCAATCGGGCCACCGGATCCTGCGGATCATCCCAATCGACTCCTTCTCGGTTTTGCGAACGATCCCCCGCCTGATTTCGCGCCGCTCGAAGCGACTCGCGGATCAGGACCTTGACCTCTTCGACACCCGGCTGGTCGAACGGATTGACGTTCCAAAGCGCGCCTGTGACCGCCGTGAGGGAACAGAAGGCGAAGTAGAGCGCGCCTAGGGAGCGCTCGTCGAGCCGGTCCACTCGAATCGTCACGTGCGGCCGGCCCCGGCGCGTCAGAACGAGTGACGTCGCCTCGTACTCGATCCGGAGCAGAGCGCTCAGGGAATGCCCTTCCAGCTGAGCCAGAGCCGGCAGCTTGGACGAGTCGAGGCCAACCGATCCCTTTGGAATGACCACCTCGTCCTCGACCGAATCCACGACGACGAACCAGGTGACCTTGTCGTCCGGCCCGTCGCGAAGGAGCTGGAGCAGGCTGTGCTGATCGGTCGGCCCGAGCGCCGCGACGGGGGTGAAGCCCTTGCCGTCCTTGCCGAGGCTTTCTCCCCAGAGCTGCGAATACCAGCCGCCGAAACTTCGGAGTGGAGTCGAGTACGGCATGCAGACGTGAATGGGTCGCTTGGGAAAATGGCGGATGAGCTCGTGGCCCAGCACGAAGAGGGGATTTTTCTCATGCGGACCCCTTTCAAGATGGTCCCTGACCTGGGCGCCACCCCGGAGGAACTCATCGATCGAAAGGCCCGCGAGGGCCGCCGGGAAAAGCCCGACCGGAGTGAAAATGCTGAAGCGGCCGCCCATCGCGGGAGCGATCGGCAGGCTGGGAAGACCGTACTGCCGCGCGAGCTCGCGCAGGTCGCCCTTTTCGGGGTCAGTGATGCAGACCACGTGGGATGCCCAGCGCTCCCTGCCGAGCCATTCGAGAGCGATCAGGAGCTGGGCGAGCGTCTCGAAGGTCGTCCCCGACTTCGTGACCGCGCAAACGAGCGTGTGGGCGGGCGAAAGAAACGACAGCGTACGCTTCCAGTCCACCGGGTCAGGATTTTCCTGGAAGTGAAAGCGAATCGAGGGCGAGGCCTTGTGCCGGAGGGCGTCCAGCAGGCTCTTGGGCCCGAGCGCGCTTCCGCCGATTCCGAGAAAGAGGCAGTCGGTGAAGGCGCCGCTGCCGCGTATCCGCTCGGCGAGCGCGCGGGCCTCGGTGCCGTGATTGAGGAGGGGATCGCCGGGCGCCCGGTGGTAACCCGCCTCTCCCCGGTCGAAGCGGTGCTGCAGCGCCTGCCATGCCGGCGCGAATGACGTGCGGTCCGAGGAAAGCGGCGCGCCCGCCGGCGCCGAGACGGAGATGAGGGCGGTCCAGTCTACCGTGATCGGTGCGGAGCCGAGCCGGGCGGCCGTGACGCTCATGCCCCCTCGACTCCCGTCAGCGCGCGTCCGATGACGAGGCGCTGGATCTGATTCGTTCCCTCGACGATCTGAAGAACCTTGGCCTCGCGCATGTAGCGCTCGACCGGGAAGTCCTGCGTATAGCCCGAGCCGCCAAGAATCTGGACGGCGTCGGTCGTGATCCGCATCGCGGCGTCGGTGGAGAACAGCTTCGCCATGGCTGCCTCGGTGGAATACGAGCGACCCTGATCGCGCAGCCAGGCCGCGCGAGCGACGAGCAGGCGGGAGGCGTCGAGCTGGGTCGCCATGTCGGCCAGAAGGAACGAGATGCCCTGGAACCCGCCGATCGGACGCCCGAACTGCTGGCGCTCCCGCGCGTGCGCGGTGGCGACCTCGAGCGCCGCGCGCGAGATGCCGATCGCGGTCGCGCCGAAGGGGGTTCGGCCGCGAGCGAGCGCGGCCATCGCGATCCGGAAGCCGTCTCCTACCTCGCCCACGCGATTGGCCACCGGGATGC
>CAYJTX010000239.1:0-5850 GCA_964372615.1 uncultured Bacteriovoracaceae bacterium
CTCTCGCCCCGGGCGTAACGGTAACTCAGTGCCTGGGGACGGGTCGCCATGGGGACGACCGCCTCGGGCTTTCCAACGGTCTCCTCGAGCTCAAGCGCGCCGGTCCTACCGAGAACGAGAGCCGGCTCTCGTTTGGAACAGCCCGAAGAGGCCAGAAGGAGCCCCCCCAGGGCCGCGAAGAGGGGCAAAGCGACGGTAATTTGGCGGAGAAACGGCGGGAGGACGCGACTCATCACTCGCCCCTTCGGCTTTTTGAGCGAGATTCTTCAGGATTTCCTTCATCGGAGTCGGGCTTGAGCACAAGGGGAGTAGCTGTCACCATAGGAGGCATGGCTTCCGCAATTCAGCGGTTCTTCAGGCCCGGACAGGTTCTGTTTCGGGAGGGCGCGCCTTCCAACTGCATGTACCTCATCAAGAAAGGTACGGTCTCCGTTCGAAAGGTGAAGGGGTCCGCGTTCGTCGAGATCGCCCGAATCTACGCAAACGAGGTGCTGGGAGAGCTGTCGTTCTTTGACCGACTTCCTCGGAGCGCGTCGGCTACCGCCATGACCGAAGTGGAGGCACTGGAAATTTCCTTTGAGTCTCTCGACAAGACCTACGTCAACGTTCCGGAGTACCTGCGTACGATCATCGCGGCGGTAGCGGAAAGGCTGCGAAAGGCAAACGACATGATCCGTCGCTTGCAGAGAAACGTCGTTACGGACGACGGCCATGAGGAGCAGCTCGCAAGCGCGAAGGACGAGGCGATCGACGTGGCCTCCGTGCTTGCGGCCACCGCGCACATCGGCGACGGCACGGCTGAGAAAGAACCGATGGGCGCGCGCGAGGCCGAGCCGGCTGCGCTGGCCGGGCTCCTCGATGCCCAGGCCCCTTCCGAGCCCGAAGCCGTAAAGGAAGAAGAACCACAGCCCAAGGGAGCGGAGCCGGCCCCCTCCGACGAAAAGAAGGCAGCTGGATAACGAGGAGCGGGGGGAACTGAGTTCCACTCTACCCCAGTTGCCTGATCGCCTCGTAGACCGAGATCGCAACGGCATTCGAGAGGTTGAGTGAACGCACGCGGGCGTCGTAGAGCGGAATTCGCACCGTCTCGAGTGGAAAGCGGTTCAGCATCCAATCCGGCAGGCCCGCCGTTTCTTTGCCAAAGATGAGGTAGGTGCCCGCCGCGAATCGGTGCTCTGTGTGCGTCCGCCCCGCCTTTTTTGAGAAAAAGACCTTGGGCGCCAGGGAAGGCAAAGACTCAAGGAACCCTTCCGCACTCGAATGTTTCACGACCGTCAGGTGCTCCCAGTAGTCGAGGCCTGCCCGACGAAGCTGGGCGTCGGTGATCTCGAAGCCGAGCGGCTCGACGAGATGCAGGGTCGTTCCGGTGGCCAGGCAGAGTCGTCCGATCGAGCCCGTGTTCTGCGGGATTTCTGGCTCGATGAGTACGACGTGCAGGCCGTGCGGCATCCGGTAGCCGTTCTAGGGCCGAAGCGTATGGAGCATCCGCGGGAAGGGGATCGTCTCGCGGACGTGCTCGACGCCCGTGATCCACGCAACCGTGCGCTCCACGCCCAGCCCGAAGCCGGAGTGAGGGACCGACCCGTAGCGCCTCAGGTCGAGATACCAGGAGTAGTCCTCCTCACTGAGCGTGTGCTCGGCGATCCTCCGGCGAAGGACTTCGGCACTTTCCTCGCGCTGCCCGCCGCCGATGATCTCGCCGTAGCCGAAAGGGGCGATCAGGTCGCAGCCGAGCGCGTACTTGCCGGTTCCGGTCGTGGCCGGGCCACCGACCGAGTCGCTCTGCTTGAAGTAAAACGCCTTGATGGCGGATGGCATGTGGTGCACGAACACGGGGGCACCCCCGAACTCCTCGCCGAGCGCGGTCTCGTGAGGAGCGCCGAAGTCCTCGCCCCAGAGAATCGCGACACCCCTTCTCTCGAGAATCTTCACGGCTTCGTCGTAGGATATTCGCGGGAACGGAGCGCGAATCTTCTCCAGCTGTGAGAGGTCGCGTTCGAGGAGCTTGAGGTCGTCCGCTCGACGCTGCATCACGGAATGGACGATGTGCTCGACGAACTGCTCCGCGAGCACCAGGGTGTCCTCGAGGTCGTAGTAGGCCATCTCGGGCTCCACCATCCAGAACTCGGTCAGGTGCTTCCGGGTCATCGACTTCTCGGCGCGGAACGTCGGGCCGAAGACGTAGATCTTCCCGAACGCCATCGCCCCGACTTCTCCGTAGAGCTGGCCGGATTGGGTGAGGTAGGCCTTCTGGTCCTCGAAGTACGGCGTTTCGAAGAGCGTCGAAGTCCCCTCGCAGCTGCTGGGCGTGAGGATCGGGGCGTCGAAGCGGACGAAGCTCCGCTTGTCGAAGAATTCCTGGATCGCCCGGAAGATCTCGGAGCGCACGCGGAGCGCGGCCCACTGCCTCTGGCTCCGGACCCAGAGGTGGCGATTCTTCATGAGGAACTCCACCCCATGCTCCTTCGGGGAAACGGGATAGGGCTCGGCGACCTGTACGATCTTGAGCGTGCGGGCGCCGAGCTCGTAGCCGCCGGGCGAGCGCGGCTCCTTTCTCAGCACGCCCGTGATCTCGACGGAAGACTCCTGTGTCAGCTGTTCGAACGCGTTGAAGGACTCTTCCGAGCACTCGCCCTTGAAAAAGATGCACTGGATGAGCCCCGTACCGTCGCGCGCGACCAGAAACTTGATCTTGCCCGAGCTCCGCTTGTGGTAGACCCACCCGCGGACGGTGACTTCCTTGCCCTCGTGCTGGGCGGCCTCTTCAACATAAAAACGACCTGGCGTCATAGCTTGCGCAACGTAGCGCAACTCCCGAAGGGGTGTCCAGAAAGGGTGTCTCTGAGGATCACTCCACGGTCCAAGACCAGGGCAGTGACGAGCTCCGCGGGAGTCACGTCGAAGGCAGGGTTGAAGGCCGCGCTCGCCTCAGGGGCCCAGCGGATGGCCCCGAAAGAACCCGAGACGCCGCGTACCTCCGCCTCGTCCCTGAGTTCGATCGGGATATCTCGGCCGCTTGCGCAACGCAGGTCGACAGTGGACCAGGGAGCGACTGCGTAAAAAGCGACCCCGTGATGCTTTGCCGCGATCGCCAGGCCATAGGTGCCGATTTTGTTTGCGAAGTCCCCGTTTGCCGCGATGCGATCGGCTCCTACAAATGCGGCCTGCACGCGCCCGGCCTGCAGGATCGAAGCCGCCACGGAGTCGCAGATCAGCGTGTGAGGAATCCCGCGCCGCCCCAGCTCCCACGCCGTGAGGCGCGCGCCCTGGAGAAGTGGCCGGGTCTCGTCCACGAAAACATGGAAGCGCTTGCCCTGCTCGTGCGCGCGGAAGAGGACGCCGAGAGCGGTTCCTATTCCAGCGGTCGCGAGCCCGCCGGCGTTGCAGTGGGTGATCACCGCGCCTCCGTCCGGGACGAGCGGAGTGCCGTGATTCGCCATCGCGTCGCACATGGCAACGTCTTCGTCGAAAATCCGGGCCGCCTCCCGAAGCCAATCGTCGGGCGGGCGCCCCACGCAGCCCAGCATCCGATCGACGGCCCAGGCGAGGTTGACGGCCGTGGGACGGGCTTCACGCAGGGTCGCCCCGGCCATGCGAAGCTCGTTCTCCGAAGCGCCAGAATCCGCATGCTTCGCGAGAGAGCAAGCCGCTGCGACCCCGATGAGGGGCGCACCCCGGATCGCCAGGGAATGAATGAGGCGTGCCATCTGTTCCGGGCCCTCGATCAGGATCCACTCCTCATGGTCCGGCAGCCGCCGCTGGTCGAGCGCCTCCAGGCGATTCCCCAGCCATCTCAGGCCAGTCGACTCGAGCGCCTTCAAAGGGTTCTCCGGCTCGCGCCCCTCATGCGCTTCAGGATGTCGACTTCTCTCGGCGGAAGGCGGGTCGTTCCGCCCAGGAGCTTCGCGTACATGAGTGTTCTGGCGGAGTGCTCGAGCCGCTCGATCCCGAGGTAAGCTTCCTCGAGGGACTCACCCCACGCGACCGCGCCGTGCCGGGCCATGATCATGACCCGATGATCGGGAAGAAAGGGCTTCAAGGTCGCCGCCAGATCCTGACCGCCCGGACGCGCGTACGGGACGATCGGGATCGAACCCACCGCCAGGATCACCTCCGAGAGGCTCTCCGACGGCAGCTCCTTCAAGTTCGGCTTCGCGACCGACCAGGCGATCGCGACCGGGGGGTGCGCGTGGACTACGGCACGGGCGTCCGGACACTGCCGATAGACGGCAAGGTGCATCCACTTCTCGCTCGAGGGGATTCCGCTCAGGGGATTTCCGGCGGGATCGAGAAGGGCGAGGTCGCTCTCCGCGATGAAGCCCTTGTGGCGGGCGGTCGGCGTGATGAGTATGCTCCCGTCCGCGTGGCGGACACTGATGTTCCCGTCGCAGGCGGCGAGCCAGTCGCGTTCGTGGAGCAGCCGGCAGACCGCGATGATGGAACGGGCGAGGCCCTCGCGGTCGGTGTTCATGGTTTACGCCGTCTTCGTCGGCGAGTGACGACGTACGCGGGAAGCAGCGGCCAGGCAGCTGCCGCGGCGGAAGCGGCAACGGGGGTCGAGGCTTTGTGCCCGCGCTCCGCGGCGCCACAGCCGTAAAGGTCTCCCAGGGCTGGCTCCTGGCGAGGATAGAGAAAGGTGATCCCGTCGATATCGTCCTGGGACAATCCGAGCACGGTCTTGTCCGTGGCGTCGAAGTACATGAGTGCTGCGGTGTCGGTCGTATGTCCGAGCCCCAGCGCGTGGCCGATCTCGTGGGCGAGAATGATCGCGAGCTTCGTTGGGTTTAGGTTTCGGATATTGGCGCTCTTCCCGCTTTCGCTGTTGAGGAGGATGATCGCGTAGTCGACGCGGCGGTCCTGGCCGTTGAAGGCGCTCGCGGTCGCCGCCGGTATGGAATTCGAGTTTGCGCCAATCGTCGTTGTGAGGGCGGTATCGCAGAGGACCATGGGCGACGGAGGCCCCGCGCCGTCCCCGGCGAGCGCCTGACTCACGGTCGTCGTGACGGTAGTGCTGCGAAAAATCCTGAGCCTCGACGAGCCCACCGAGTTCCAGAGGCCGAACGCGATATCCATCGCTGTTTCGACCTCCGCCTGAGGGATGCTGCAGCCGCTCGGGTTCAGGTAGAAGCCGAGCTCGTTGAATCGCCAACCGAGAACTGTCGTTCCGGAGCTGAGCGTGAAGGCCCGAGCGGTTCCGGCGGCACAGAGCGCGAGCGCAAGCGCAGCTCCGAGTAATCTCATTGAAGCCCCCAGCCCCAGGCCGCCGCGAAGAGCAGGCTCCACGTCCGGCGTTCGTGCGCGAAGGGAGCCGCTGCGACGAGCGAGCCGGTGATCCTGACGCGGTCAGCGATCCAACCCCCGGCCTGCAGATTGAGCGTGCCCTGGCGAGTCGAGGTATCGCCCGCCGGCCTGAAGAAGGTCGAGGTCGAGTTTCCGTTGTTCAAGGTGACGGCTCCCCCTTCCCCGGACAGCGAGTACAGCTGGAATCCGGGCCCGAAGCCGAAGCAGAAGGCCTCCACGCGAACCTCCATCCCCGCCCAGAGTGAATGAACCGCGCGAGAAACGGAGACGCCGAGCGCCTCCGAATCCGCGTCCTTTGACGAAAGGAAGGTCAGGTATGCTTCGGCGAGGAAGCCGATCCGTTCGTTTCCGAAGCGGGCCCCGCCTTCGAGCCCCGTGAACGAGGCGCCTGAGAAGCCACTTGCGCCGCTGATCTCCTTCGCCGTACGTCCGAACGCGTTATGAACCCAGTGGCCGACGCCGATCCAGGCGCGTTTGTCGGTTTCGGCCGACGCAGTGGCGGGTGACAGGAGAAGAAGGACTCCTAATAAGTGCTTCACTAGTAGTCCG
>CAYJTX010000240.1:0-5848 GCA_964372615.1 uncultured Bacteriovoracaceae bacterium
AGCAGGGCGGCTCTCGACGCCGTGCTCGGGAGCGGAGGCAGATCGATCATCCTCCACGGGGGTCTTCGCGCCCGCCTGCTTGAGGAGGAGCTGATCAAGCCCGCGATTCGCCTCCATTCCTACTCCATTCTCCCGGAGACCCCGGCCCGGCTGGCGCGGCTGGGTATCCGGTGGTACGTGACGGCGTCCTATGGCGACCGAAGCGTGGTCCTGCCGTCGGGTTGGCTCTATCAGGAGAAGAAGGCGACGCTTCCTCTGCGATTGGCGACATCCGAACTGAGCGATCGGGCCCCCCTGGGGCTCAGCACCATGACCTATCGGCTCTTCGAAAATCCGCTGCGGCCGAGTCCCTTCCTGATCGACGAGCCGAGCCCGGCCTTTCTCGCCGACTACCGGATCGGCTGGAACGAACTTTCAGTGAGGCTGCCGGAGGGTCGCGCGGACGCCTACGACGTCGTCGCCACGTTCACCGCCTGGCCCGGCTGGCGAGCGTGGCTCGACGGACGCGAGGTGCCCATCGACCCGGACCGTTACTCGTTCCTCAAGGTGCGCGTCGACCGCCCCGCGCGCGAGCTGCGCCTCGAGTACGAGCCGTTCTCAGACCGGCAGCTCGTGCTGGCGGCGCTCACCGCGCTCGCCCTGGCGCTCGCCGGGGCGACCCTAGCCGAGAGGCAGCTCCGAGCGCGAGCACGGCGGCCAGCGCCAGGTTAGCCAGAAGGTAGACCCCGCTGAACGGCTCGTACCTGAGCTCAAGCCAGCGACCGGAGTCCACCCGGACCTTCAGGAAGTGAACGGAGTCTTCCCCGACGGCCGCCTCCCTCCCGTCGATCCACGCCCGCCAGCCGGGCCAGGCGGTGAACGTGGCGATGACGTCGTAGGCGGTGCGGCCCTCCGGGAGCGGCACGCGAAGTCCGTTCACGGTGACCGTGAGGCCCGTCAGGAACTCCGGCGCCTGGCCGGCCACGTAGACCGGCGTGGGCTGAAGTGGGTTCTCGTAGAGCCGAGCGCCCCGAAGGGCGCGCGGGGGGTCTGGCAGCTCCTTCCAGCCCGAGAGCTTGGAGCGGTTCTCGCGGTTCGTCGAAAGGTACCAGCGCACGCCGAGCGGCGCCAGGCGCTCGGGCGCGGCCGGCAGGATCGCGTACGCGTGTGAGCCCGGTTCGACGTCCGCGAGACCCCGGCTGACGAGCGCGTCTCGAAGATCTCGGTGCAGCAGGATGGAGCGGCCACCCGAACCCAGGACGCCCGCGACCGCGGCCTGCGCCTCCAGCGCGGCCGGTACCGGATTCTGATCCGTGGCGAAGCGCAGGCCGCTCAGCAGCGCCGGATACATCTCGGCCGCGTTGAAGCGGGTGATATCCTCCTTGGCGCCGACCGACCAGGCTTCCATCCAGAAGCCATGCCCCCGCTGAAGCGCGATCGCCGCGAGCAGGACCGCCACCCCCACTCCGCGCGCCGGCACGCGTCGCCCCCACGCGATCGCCCCGCGGCAGCCCTGCGCGAAGGCCAGCGTCATGAAGAGCTCCGAGAACCAGAGGAGCCGGAGCGGCGAGGTCGCCCCGAGGTACGGAATGGCGGAATGCACGGAGGGAAGCCCGCGCAGCGCGACGGCGCAGGCGAAGGGGACGACGCCGAGCCAGAGCGCGAGCGCACGGTCGTCGCCGCGCGACCTTTGAAGGGCCCGAACCCCGAGCACCGTGAGCACCAGCACGCCGGCGGTGGGCTGCGCCAGGTAGCAGACCTGGTAGGGAGACGAATGCACCGTTGCAACCAGCCCGAGGAGCGTGTCCCAGAAATCAGTAGGAAAGGTGAGCGCGTAGGGCGTACCCACCCGCGCGGTGAGGGGCGCCAGTCTCAGAACCGCCAGAAAGTGCGGATGGAGCGCGACCAGCGCCGGGAGGGCCGCCAGGGCCGGGAGCCAGGGCCGCGCCCGGCTGCGGTGGCAGCCGTACGCCAGCAGAAACGGAGTGCCCAGCCCCGCCCCGTTGATGCCCACGCCCGCCAGAAAGGCCAGCCACGCGGCCGCGCAGGCGGCGAAGCGCCCGCGCGTCGGGCTGGCCGCCAGCGAGTCGATCGCGTGGAGCGCGAGCGTGAAGTAGAGAAGCACTCCCTGGTGCGGGTGATTCTCGAAATGGTGCAGGAAGGCGGGCGAGCTGAAGCTGAGCAGGGCGCACGAGTAAGCCATCCCGGCGCCCGCGCGCTTCCGGAAATAGTAGAAGAGCGACACCAGGGTCGCCGTCCCGAGCCAGACCTTGTTCACGATCATGGCGAGGACCGGATCGCCGATGAGCGCGTACGTCAGCGCATGGGGCGCCCACGGGTACGAGACCGGGTCGCCCAGCACTGGAATGCCGAAGTTATCGGCGAGGTTGATCTTGAGGAGCTCGCCCTGCCAGAGCGCCTTGAAGAAGAGAGGAATCACCACGAACGTGTGAGCGCCCTCGTCCGAGATCTCCACGGGCACGAGCCCCTGAAGCAGCGCCGGCACGAGCGTCGAAGCCGCCACGGCCAGCGACGCAGCGACTACCCAGAGGCGCTCACGCGATTTGCGGGGCATTTCCGAAAGAGCATAGCATTCCGAGTCTATAACTGGGACGACCCCGATCACCCAGCGCCCGCCTGGAGATCTATCGGCGCGGGGGCGACTCCCTGCTGGGGCGCTACCACCCCTGGCGGCTGCACCCGTTCTGCCTGGCGGAGCTCCCGGCCGGTTTCTCCCGCCCGGAGGCCTCCTCGAGGCGAGGTGGAACGACTCCCGGGTGCACCCCGCGCTCCTGGCTCATGGATCCGCTGGATTCGCTGACGTTTCGTCAGGGAATCACGCGCCAGGAGGGGAGGTCCGCCCCGATTGGCTGACGCTTCGTCAGCCAATCAGGCTCTCGCCGTGCGGGTCCTCCGCTCAACGACCCAAAGGCCGAGGGCAGGTCCAGCACCGCCTCGAGCCGGCGGCTCGCGCGATCGAGCCGGTCAAGCGACGTGCGCTTGGGCCGAACCGAGTACGCCAGCAGCACGAACCACTTGCGGAGCTGATCGGGCTCGACGGGCTGCTCGCCAAGAGAGGCACGGACCACGCGACGCATAATTTTGACACGACAGGCTGAAAACAGCCCCGCTCAAAAGACCGGGAATCGTCGAGCCAAAAGCTCGCTTATGAAGAAGGGTGCTGCTAACGGTATTGAGTTTGAAGCGACACCACATTTTCCTGTCAATGCTTCTCGTCGCGCTCGGCGCCCAGCTCTTCCTCGGGTCCCCCGTCGTCTTGTCCGCGGGCCGCACCTACCCGAGAGGATTTCTTTGGGGCGCGGCCTGGAACCACCACAGCGTCGAAGGAATGGCGGGCGGCGGAGAGCAAGGGGACTGGTGGCAGTGGGAACATCCCACGCATGGCTCCTCGCCCGTTTTTCAGGGAGAGACCGCGGACTCCGCGGCCGATCACTGGAATCGTTTTCCGGACGACCTCGAGATCGCGCACGGCATGGGACTGACGTCCGTTCGCTTCTCAGTCGCCTGGGAGAAAATCGAGCCGACTCCCGGTGTCTTCAGCTCGCTCGCGCTCAAGCATTACCGTTCGGTTCTCGTTGAAGCGCGGCGGCAGGGGCTTCGGCCCGTCATCGCCCTCCACCACTTCACCCACCCGCAGTGGTTCCACGATCGGGGAGGCTGGGTCTCACCGGAGGCGCCTCGGATTTTCCTTCGCTACGCCGAGACGGTCGTTCGGGAGCTCGGGGATCTCTGCGACACCTGGATCACTTTCGCGGATCCGGTTTCGCTCTTTCTCATGGGCTACCTGAAGGGCCAGCACCCCCCGGGCCTCGCGGACCTGAACGGAACCTACGAAGCCTCCTACCAGATGGCGCGAGCCCATCGCATCGTCGCCGCGATGATCCATGACCGCCAGGGCTATTCGCCGGGCGCGCACGACCCGGGCGGCTCCGCCCTTCGGGGTGTGGGTCTTTCCATCCGGGCCGACCTCTACACGCCATTCGATCCCGCGAATCCGAAGGACCTCCAGGCCACTTCGGTCCTCACGGATCTGGTGAACTGGTCGTTCCCGCGCGGAATCGCAACCGGCGTCATGCGCTACGAAGTCCCGGCGGAGGTCGCCCCCGGCAGGCGTTACGAGCGACCCCTTCCGATCAGCGACCTGCCGCCCTGGGACGTCGGCCCCCCGATCGACTGGCTGGGCCTCGAGTACTTCTCGCGATTTGTCGTACGTTACGATGCCCGGTCGCCACAGGGCTTCGAGCTGAGCTTCGGGCGCGGCCCGTATGCCGACAATGGCTGGGCGATCCACGCGGACGGCCTCGAAATCACCCTGCGGGAGGCGGCCAAACGCTTCGCGCTGCCGCTCGTGGTCACGGCCAACGGCTGGTCTGACGGCCAGGACGTGAAGCGCCCACAGGCGATTATTGAGCATCTCAGAGCGCTCGACCGCGCGGTCTTCGGCAGCGGAATGGGCACGCCCCTCGATCTGAGGGGCTACTTCCACTCCTCCCTGATAGACGGCTTCGAGTGGCTCAGGGGCTACGCCGACCCAACCGGCCTGGTTGCGGTTCGGCGGGAACGCAACTTCCAGCGAGTGCCGCGCGCGAGCTCCCGAACTTATGCACGCGAGATCCAGCGCTCCTACCGTAGGGTGCCGTAGCGTGCGCGCGCGGATTCCCGCCGCAGCTGCCTTTGCCGCCATTCTTGCGTCCGCGACGGCGTCGGCCCGGACCCCGCTCCGAGCGCCGGTCCCGTTCACCGACGCCTACCGCGACGGCTACGTCTGGGTCCTCTGGGGCCAGGGCTACGTCGAGCCGAAGGCGAGCGTGCCAGACGAGGCGGCGGCCCGCGCGATGCTGCGGAGGATCGGCGAAGCGGGTGCGCGGCATATCACCTTGCCTGTGTGGGGCTGCCAGAGCGATCTTCGCTCGGCCGACGTAGGGGCGTGCACCATCGGCGACGCGCAGTACACCTACGCCCTCGCGCGCCTCGCCCGCTCCGAGGGCTTCGAGACGAGCTTCCTGCCCATCGTCCTCACGCCCGCCTGGGAATGGCGGGGCTTCTTCGATCCGCGCGACGTCGACGCCTGGTTCGCCTCTTACCAGGAATGGATTTCAGGCGTCGCTCGCGAGGCCGCGGCGCAGGGGATGAAGGAGCTCGTCGTGGCGAGCGAGATGACGAAGCTTTACCGCCATTCCGCGCATTGGAAGAGGCTTCTGGCCTCGCTCCGCTCCGTCTTCGCGGGCCCCCTCGTGATGACGGTCAACTGGGGCGACACCGAGCAGGAGTTCTGGGCCGACGCCGACGCGATCGGGATTTCGGCTTACTACCCTCTGTCGGCCGCGGCCGATCCGTCGCAGGCCGAGCTCGACGCGGCCTGGTCGCGGCTTCGCAGCGAGCTCGTGGGCCTTTCCGTCCGGCACGGCCGGCCCCTGCACCTGACCGAGGTCGGTTATCCGACGACGACTCGCGCGGCGGCTACGCCCTGGGACCCCGGGCCCGAGCCGCGCTTCGACTCCGCGCTGCAGGCCCGGTGCTTCGAGGCGTTTCGGCGCGCGTGGGAGCGGGAACCCGCACTCGTTCGCGCCAACGTCTGGGCCACGAGCGACCCGCTCCAGCACGGCAACTCTCTCGGCTTCGAAGTTCTCGGCAAACCGGCCGAGGCGATTCTGAGGGAATTCTTCGGAATTCGCGCTGGCGCGATCGGTCCTGGTATAGGATGGGCCGAATGCCCCTTTCAGCGCTGCTCTTTCTCGCGGCCGCGCACCTGACCCCGCCGGCTCGCGCAGACCGCCTTCCGCTGGACCCCTCGCAGTTCCCGGACCCGAACAGCCTCCTCTCGGACTCGGTCGCGAAGTCCTTCATC
>CAYJTX010000241.1:0-5832 GCA_964372615.1 uncultured Bacteriovoracaceae bacterium
CCGAGTGCACGGACGACGGAGCGGAGGGCCAGCTCCTCGCCCAAGGGGTGGCAGTGAAGTTGACGGGGCCTGCTCCTTCGCCCGGGCCCGGAAAGGCCAAGGCTGAGATGCTCCCTCGCAGGGTACCCGCCCCGGCAAAGGAGCCAGCGCCCGAGCCCGACTCCGCGCGCGACGCGGTCATCGACCCCGAGTCGTTCCCCTCGGCGGGGCAGCCCTCTCGACCGTATTCTCCAACCGACACACCGGCGCTGGGAGAGTAATCTCCCAGTCGCTTCCACCGTCGCGTGCGCAGGATTTCACCCCTGGTTCCAGGTCCCTAGCGGATTGTTAATCCTCTAAACGATCGAACACATGTGTCCGAAAAGACTATGAGGCCCGCGACACATGTCTGAACTGGCGCGAATGAAGACGACCGCGGAGTACAGCGAGCTTCTGGCGAGGCTCCACGACATCCCGACGCTTCCCGTGGTCGCGATGCGAGTCAACGAGCTCATCAATGATCCGACTTCGTCGAGCTCGGATATCGCCGAAGTCCTGAAGAAGGATCAGGTGCTGACCGCGAAAATCCTGCGTCTGGCGAACTCCTCCTACTATGGGATTCCGGGAGGGGTGAACGACGTCCAGCGGGCGCTGGCGTTCCTGGGCTTCAACACGCTCGCGCAGCTTGTTCTCGGCCTCTCGGTGTTCTCCCTTTTTTCGAACATCGACAGCGAGGATTTTTCGATGCTGGACTTCTGGCGCCACGCGCTCGCGACCGCGGTCTGCGGCGAGCTGCTCGCCAAGCGCATCGGGCATCCGAGACCCGAGGAGGCCTTCACGTGCGGGCTGCTCCATGACATCGGCAAGCTCGTCCTGCACGAGATCGATCGGGAGCGGCTGGTCCGAATCGTCCAGGAGGCGAAGCGGCTCGAATGCTCGTTCGTCGATGTCGAGCGGGAGTGGGACCTTCCAGGCCACTCGTACCTGGGTGAGGTGATCGCGACGAAGTGGGGCCTTCCCCAGCTGATCCGTCTGGCGATCCGGTACCACCACTTCGACGTATCCGCGATGGAGTCGATCCTCTCGTCCGCGAAACCGGTCATCCAGATGGTGCGGCTCGCGAACCAGCTCGTCGTCAAGAACGCGATCGGGAAGTCGGGCGACTGCTCGGGGGGGACCATTACCTACGACATGCTCTGGCCGCTCGGCCTCCGGGAGGAAGAGATTCCGGACATCGAGGAGCAGCTGGGCAACCATATGGAACGAGCGGGGGCGTTTCTCAGTGCCTACCGGTAGCGCGGCCCGAAAGAAGCCGAGGCTGGTCACTGCGGACGCCGCTCGGACAGCCCAGCCGAGAGGCTCGCGTGCCAACGAGTCGCGCGACTACGCGAGCAAGTATCAGATTCTCTTCGACCAGGCCTCGGACGCGATCCTGTCCGTGCTCCCGTCGGGCGAAGTCGACGCGATCAACCAGGCTGGCGAGGAGCTGACCGGCTACATGAAAGCCGAGCTCCAGGGCTCTTCCCTGGCGGTCCTTTCTCCTGATGCAACGCAGCATCGGATTCCGGAGCGCTCCCGCCCACTCGATATCTCGATCTTCCGCAGCGGAGGCACCTACGAGGACATCGCGATCGTCCGCAAGGACGGCTATGTCCGACTCGTCGACATCAGCGTGCGAATGGTCTCGAGCGGCGAAACGATGCTGGCCCTCGCGATGCTCCGCGACCTGACCGAGAAGAAGCGGATGGAGAGGGAGCTCATCACCAAGCACGGGGAGCTTCGGAATGCCTACTACCAGCTCGAACGTAAAAACGTCGAGCTGCAGTCGATGCAGGACACGCTGGTGCAGGCCGGGAAGATGGCGGCGCTGGGTGAGCTCGCGACGGGAATCGCGCACGAGCTGAACCAGCCCCTTCAGGCGATCCGGGGTTACGCCCAGGAGCTGAGCGATTACGCGCTCCCTCAGCTCCAGGGCCGTTCCGGAGCCGAGGAGGCCGAGTCGGCCGCGCGCGAGATCGTCGCGAACGTCGACAAGATGGCCGGAATCATCGACTACCTTCGAACATTCAACCGCAAGTCGACCGAGAAGCACGAGTTCGTCGACGTCCACGCGGCGATCGAGGAGGCTCTCAAGATGCTCCGCAGGCAGTTCGGCGCGAGGGGCATCCAGGTGCAGCGCGAGTACGGGCCGGGCGTGCCCCTGGTCTACGCCAACCCGCTGCAGCTCGAGCAGGTTTTCATCAACCTCTGCACGAACGCCCGGGATGCGATCGAGCAGACCGGCCGGGGCTCCGGAAAAGTTTCGGTCACCACCCGCAAGCACGAATCATTCGTCGAGATTGAATTTTGCGACGATGGCTGCGGGATG
The DNA here is from genome assembly GCA_964372615.1 of uncultured Bacteriovoracaceae bacterium. Lineage (GTDB taxonomy): Bacteria > Bdellovibrionota > UBA1018 > UBA1018 > UBA1018 > CAYJTX01. The sequence continues at coordinate 2,348 of CAYJTX010000241.1, forward strand.
ACCGACAGGACCAAGACGAAGGCGTTCAACCCCTTCTTCACCACGAAGGAAGTGGGACAGGGCATGGGGCTGGGACTCAGCCTGAGCTATGGGATGATCGCGAAGCTTCACGGCTCGATCGTAGTGGAAAGCGAGCTGGGAAAGGGCACGGCGTTTCTGATCCGCCTGCCGAGGGATTTCCGGGAGCTGGCCTGAGGCCGGAGCCCGAGTTTGTGTCGAGCCGAATGGCTCGCGTGTTAACGAAACGGAACGGAGGAACAGGGCATGAGATCCAGGGTACTGGTGGTGGATGACGAGGAGACGATCCGAAAGCTGCTCAAGTCCCGGCTGGAGCGCGAGGGCTGGGACGTGGGAGTGGCTTCGAACGCGGATGAGGCGCAGGCCGCTTGCGGGACGGGGGGAGAGGTCGGAGTGATCGTGACCGATCTGAAAATGCCGGGCAGGGACGGCTTCGCGCTCATGAGCTGGGCCAAGGAGCATCATCCGAAGACCCGCGTGATCGTGATCACGGGCCACGGCGAGAAGGACGTCGCGGTCAAGGCGCTGCGGCAGGGCGCGTCCGACTACCTCGAGAAGCCATTCGACCTCGATGAGCTCACGCACTCGATCCGGCGCTGCCTGCGGGAGCACCAGCTCGAGCGCGAGAACACGGATCTGATCGGCCGCCTCGAGGCGCGCGTCGAGCGCGTGGAGGGCAAGGTCGAAGACCAGGCCTGGTACGTCTCGAAGGATGCTTCGATGGCCCGGGTGAACGAGTGGCTGACCGTCCTTCGGCGGGAAGCCATGCGGGGCGACGCCGAGGAGCCGACGGTTCTCATCCTGGGCGAGAGCGGCACCGGCAAGGAAGGCATCGCCCGGATGGTCCACGCGGGATCTCGACGCGGAAAGGGGCCCTGGGTGGCGGTGAACTGCGCGAACTTCGGCGAGCAGCTCCTCGAGAGCGAGCTCTTCGGGCATGAGAAAGGAGCCTTCACGGGAGCCAACTCGCTCAAGCGAGGTCTCTTCGAGATCGCCAAGGGCGGCACGCTCTTCCTCGACGAGATCGGGGACATGGACGTGAAGCTTCAGGCGAAAATTCTGCGAGTATTGCAGGAAAAGGTGTTTCGTCGCGTCGGAGGGACGGCTGACCTCGAGACGGACGTCCGAGTGGTCGCCGCGACGAACTCAAATCTGCAGGACAAGGTGAAGGACGGAAAATTCCGGGAGGACGTCTATCACCGCATCAGCCGGGTGGTCATTGAGGTGCCTCCGCTCCGCTCGCGGAAGGAGGACGTGCTCCCGATGGCCCGGCAGTTCGCCGAACGCGGCTTCCGCTCCCGCGGCAAGACGTTCGGCGGGTTCACTCCGGACGGCGATACCGCGGTGAGGGACTACGCGTGGCCAGGAAACGTCCGGGAGATGCTCAACGTCATCGAGCGTACGGCGCTGATCTACGAGGGAAGCGGGCCGGTGAACGCGAGAACGCTGGGAATACCCGAGACCGCAGCGGCGGGGCGTACGAACGGCGGAGGAGGCAGGCTCGAGGTCGTGGGGCCCCCGGGCGGCGGGGATGCGGCGAGCGGGAGCTACATGGAGCTCAAGCGGCAGTGGTCCGACCACTTCGAGAGGGAGTATCTCGTCTCGACGCTGTCGCGCTACGGAGGCAACGTCTCGGCTGCGGCGAGGGAGGCGAAGCTCGACCGGAGCAACTTCCTCCGGCTGCTCAGGCGACACGGCCTGAAGGCGGACGACTACCGGCGGATCGGCGAGGCGGAGAACGTCGCGAAAGCCGCCTGACGCGTAAGCAGGCTGCGCCTGCGGGCTGCACAAGAGAGTCAGCGAGTCTTCGGAAGGCCGCCCAGGTGCTTGCGCCCGGGCGGCCTTCGTGCATCATGGGCATCATGGAAAAATCAGTCGGAGGTACGGCGGCGGGAGTGGTCATGGCCCTGATCGGGTGCGGAGGCGCGCCCGTGCGCAAGGACGTGGTGCATCCAGCCCAGATGAGGGAGGCGGGCCCGGCTCGGGTCGAGACGGCGCTCGTTCCCAACTCGGCCCGTTACCGGGACTCGGAGAGAAAGATGGTCCAGGCGGTCGTGGGGCCTTACTCGGCCACGGCGATCGTCCTGCAGGGATCGGACGGAAAGACCGAGCTCGGCGTCAAGGCGAGCGATCCGATTCGTTCGCTGAAGGTCCGTTCCTATGTTCGCGGCGGAGGCCCTTGGCTGAGCAAGGACATCGCCGCGAAGGAAGGTGGGCCAACGTTCGCGGGCTCGATCGAGGGGCTGCTCGCTCCCCAGACGCTTCTGATCGACGCCGATCTCATCGACTCCAAGGGCGAGAAAGGTCGGGTTTCGCTCAGCGAGGCGGTGCGCCTCAGGCCCGAGCTCAAGGTGACAGAGATCTGGGCTCCGCCTCACGCGGTCGAGGGCTCGGTCGCCCGCGTCGTGGCTCGGGTTCGAGAGCTTCATGGAGACCTGGGGGCGCAGGCCGACTGCGTCCTCTACGAAGGAGACACCGAGCTGGATCGGGTGCGCGGCGCCTGGGTCGATGCGGGGGGGTATGTGAACTGCGGTTTTTCTCCGGTTTTCGATCAGTCCGGGGAAAAGAGGCTTCGGGTCGCGCTCGAGGCGCTGGATCCGGGTGACGACCTGGAGGACGGAAACGAAATGTCCGCGCGGCTCAAGGTCCTTGAGCAGGTCGCGGCGCAGGGGCTCAGGCCCTACGCGCGATTCCGCGACGAGACCTTTGCGGCCAGCTCCCGGCGTGAGCTCTTCCTCAGGGGCGAGGGCCAGGCGGAGTTTGGCGCGGTTCCGGATGCGGCCTCCGGATCTTCCGAGAGGGGCTGGGGATTGTCGTTACAGGTCGCTCTTTTTCCCGAGAAAGAGTCCTTCTCAAGCCAGGCAAGCGAGCTGACGATCGACGAGAGCTCCGACCTCGCGTCGATACGGACCTCTCGTCTCGAGGTCAGGCATCCCAAGGGGAGCGCTTGCGCGGCCGCCTGGTCCGCCGTGGCTGGCGCGCTCGTGATCGCCTGTCCGTCGTCGGTCGTCCTGGAGCGGAACCCGGGGGCCGTCACCTACCATTCGGACCTCACGCTCAAGCTCTTTGCGGGCGCCGACGGCGCGCCGTCTTATACCTGGAATCTTGACTGGGCTGAGAACGCCGCGAGCCGGATGCAGCTGAAGAGCGAGTACGAAATCGGGGTGAAGCTCGGCGGGCCCTCCGGGACGCTGGCGAAGTGGGATCTCCGGCTCGACCTCAAGAGCTCCGTCGACATGCTTCCTGGAGCCTTCACTTGCAACGACCATTCGCTCAAGCAGAGGTCGGCACGCGTATGCGCGAAGCGGGAGGCACGCGCCGAGAAGACGGAAGGCGCGACAGGAATGGGGGAGTAGCCCCCTGCAATCCCGTTAGCTCAACGGTCGCCCCTGCTCAGCGTGTCGGCCGCGACTCACTGTCGGGCCCGACCGACTTGCCGTCAATGTCTTGTCTTCCCGGGCATTTTC
>CAYJTX010000242.1:0-5819 GCA_964372615.1 uncultured Bacteriovoracaceae bacterium
TCTATGTGAGGCTGGCCGAGAAGGTCGTGCCCGGCGTGGTGAACATTTCCACGACGGCGACGTTGCGGCAGCCGCCCCGGCAGGAGTGGTTCTGGGGCTGGCCGGGAGGGGGAAGCTGGCCGCCTGGGCCGGGACCCATTCGCGAAGAGGATGGATTCGGCTGGGGTGCTCCGCAGTGGCCGAGGCCCGCGCCCAAGGTCGCGTCTCTCGGAACGGGCTTCGTGATCGATCCCTCCGGCATGATCATCACGAACTACCATGTCGTCGCGCAGGCTGACGAGATTCGAGTGACGTTCACCGAAAATCCCGACGAGGAGCCCACTCCGGCGAAAGTGGTGGGTCGCGACGCCGACATCGACGTGGCGCTCCTGCGCGTGGACATCAAGAGGAAATTCGATGCCCTCAAGCTCGGCGACTCGGACTCGCTCAAGGTCGGCGAGTACGTCGCTGCGGTCGGAAACCCATTTGGCCAGGGCCACTCGCTCACCCACGGCATCATCTCAGCCAAGGGCCGCCCCTCGCCGGATCTGCCGCTTGCGAGCTTCATCCAGACGGACGCTCCCATCAACCCGGGCAACTCGGGCGGGCCGCTCGTGAATCTTCGCGGAGAGGTGGTCGGGATCAACACGGCGATCGACGCCCGCGCTCAGGGCATCGGCTTCGCGATCCCGGTCAATCTTCTCAAGGACGTGCTGCCGCAGCTCCAGACGAAGGGCGCTGTCTCGCGCGGCTACCTCGGCGTCCAGCTGGGCGACCTGAGACCCGAGCTTGCCCGTCGTTTCGGAATGCCCGCTGGCGTTCGAGGCGCGTTGGTCGCGGACGTGGGTCCGGGCTCTCCGGCGGAGAAGGCGGGCCTGAAACCCTTCGACGTCATCACGGCCGTCAATGGGAAGGACGTACGTGGGCCCACCGAAATCGCGGCGAGAGTGGCGTCCGTGCCCGCGGGCGACGGCGTCGCGCTCAAGCTGTGGCGCGACGGGAAGTCTGAGGAAGTCCGAGTGAAGACGGCGCAGAGGCCGGCGCGGCCAGGCCCCCCAGCTCCGGAGGGGTAGCGACACCCCGCAGGCGGCGCTTTTCGAGGGCCTCGAGTGGCGGCTTCCGCAGATCGCGCGTGATGCCGATCCAGGAGAGCGCCTTGAGGAGGTAGTAGCTCAGGTCGACCTCCCACCAGTAGAAGCCCTGGTTCACGCTCGCCATGTAGCAGTGGTGGTTATTGTGCCAACCCTCGCCCATCGTGATGAGCGCGAGCCAGAAGTTGTTGCGGCTCGTGTCGGACGTCGCGTAGCGCTGCGAGCCGTAGACGTGCGAGAGGGAGTTGATCGTGAACGTACCGTGCCAGAGGATCACCGTGCTTACCACGAAGCCCCAGACGAAGCCGGCCCAGCCGAAGGCGGCGAAGAGCGCGAGCGCGTAGGCCGTCGCGGCGACATGAGGGTGACGGTTCAGCCAGACGAGCTCCGGATACTTCGCAAGGTCGGGGATCTCCTCCCAGCGAGTTTCGTCGTGCTCACTCGAGAGGATCCAACCGACGTGCGACCACCAGAACCCGTGCTTCACGGGCGAGTGCACGTCGACCTCCTGATCGGAGTAGCGGTGGTGGATGCGGTGATTGGCGCACCACCAGAGAGGGCCCTTCTGGGCGGCGGTAGCGCCGAAGAACGCCATCCAGAACTGGGTGAAGCGGCTGACCTTGAAAGTCCGGTGCGAGAAGTAGCGGTGGTAGCCCGACGTGACGAAGAACATCCGGAAGTAGTAGCTGCCCACGCAGAGGGCGACCATTTCCCAAGAGAAGGGCACGAAGAAGGGCAGGACGATCGCAAAGAAATGAAACGCGAAGAACGGGATACTTCCGGCCCAGTTGATTCGCCTCGAGGGGGGGGATGGCTGGTACTTCGTTGATGAAATTCTCAGTCCGCTGACACCTGTCATGCTCATGACACCCATCGTCTCCCAGCTCGGTCGCGCGGCATGTAAGACTACTGTAAGTGGCCGGACTTGTGGTAGGTTGCCCCGCGGCATGCCTCTGAAGACACGCTATTACTCACTGGAATCCGCCCACGTGGATCCCGCACGCCTGAAGCGCGAGAGGGACCGGGCGCGCGCCTTTCGCAAGACGAGAGATTGGGCGCTCAAGGCGGGCTCAGGGCTTTGCCATTACTGCGAGGGTCGCTTCAGGCCCGCGGAGCTGAGTCTGGATCACGTCGTTCCACTGGCGCGTGGGGGGCGGAGCACCCCGGGAAATATGGTCGCGGCCTGTCGGCCCTGCAATCAGAGTAAGCGGCTGGATACTCCTGTGGACTTGCTTCTGGCGGGTGAATCTCGGTAATCTATTGAAACCATGACGCAATCAGCAGTCTGGGGCGATCCGAAGACAAGCTTCTTTTACGAGCTGACGCCCGAGAGGGTGCTGGAGAGTGTCGAAACAGCGGGCCTAGTCTGCACGGGTCGGTGCCTGGCTCTCAATAGCTTCGAGAATCGCGTCTACGAGGTCGAAATCGAGTCCGACGACCCCGCCGCCGCCGCGCGCCGGCGAGTCGCGAAGTTCTATCGACCGGGCCGCTGGACTCGCGACCAGATTCTGGAGGAGCACGCGTTCCTGAGGGAGCTGGGCGAGGCTGAGATTCCAGCCATCGGCCCCTTGGCATTCCCGGACGGCGAGACCCTCCGGCAGTCAGCGGGTAGCGGTATCTGGTACGCGCTCTTTCCGAAGGTCGGGGGGCGTACGCCTGACGAGCTCGACGACGAACGGCTGGAGCGGGTGGGCCGGCTGCTGGCCCGGATCCACACCGTCGGCTGGGCCCGGACGGCGCGGCACCGCGTTCGACTGGGCGTGGAGAGCTACGGAGAGGCCAACCTGGCGTACCTTCTCGAAGGGGGTCTGATCCCGGAAGAGTACCGGGGACGATACGAGCGCGCCGCGCGGGGAATTTTCGAGAAATGCGCGGGCTGGTTCACCGAGGCCGAAGCCGCGCGCCCGGGCTTCGGGCGGCTGCACGGAGACTGCCACCCGGGAAACCTGCTCTGGAACGACGCCGGGCCCTTCTTTCTCGACTTCGACGACATGGTGGTGGGGCCACCGGTCCAGGATCTCTGGCTTCTGCTGTCCTCGCGCGGAACTTACGGGTGGAAGCAGCTTCAGCGGCTGATGGATGCCTACGGCGCGATGAGGGACTTCGATCGAGCGACCCTGAGGCTGATCGAGCCCCTTCGGGCGCTGCGCTTCATTCACTTTTCGGCGTGGATCGCGCGCCGGTGGGAGGATCCGGCGTTCCCGCGCGCTTTTCCCCAGTTCGGAACTCAGAAGTACTGGGGCCAGGAGACCGACGACCTCGAGGGGCAGCACCGGCTTGTCGCGCGGATCGCGTTCGGCGAGCCGGTCTGGGAAGCCGAAGCGGGTGGAGGCCACGCCTGATGGCGCTCGCGACGATCCTGTTCGGGTTGGCCGTTGGCTTCGCCAGGCCAGCCCTCGCGCTTCCGCCGGTGGGCGTACCCGGGGCCCCCGTGCGGCTCGCGGCGCTCCCCGACCTCCCCTGCACTCCGGAGACGGAATACCTCGAATCCGTACTGACGGGCGCGGACCTGGATTTCTGCGAGCGCTGGAACCCGGAGTTCGCCTTCCTCGGGCATCGGTGCTGCGCTCCACCCCGCAAATGGCCGCGCAGAAAGCGCAGCAAATGTTCGCCGAGGCGCTTCAAGGCGAGCTACTGCGACGAGATGACCGAGGAGCAAAGGTTTTACGCACAGGCGGTCCAGACCGGTCAGGTTCGGGACGTCCTCGGCCTGCTGGCCTCCGAGATCCAGGCCCGAAAGACGCCCCAGGCCTGGTGCGGTGTGAATAACGGCTTTCTCGCTCATGGTCGCAGGTTGATACCGACGTCGGAGAACCGAATTCGAGTGAAGACCCCGGCCCGCTGCGTGGACTTCGGAACCGATCGTCTCGTGGCGATGCTGGAATGGGTGGGACGGAAGATCGGCTCGGAGTACGGCGATCCCGAGTATTCCCAAGTCCGTCTCGTGGTGGGCGACCTGTCGGCACCGAAGGGGGGCTGCCTGACTGGCAAGGGCGGCAGGCGAGGCCATTCGTCGCATATGTCAGGTGAGGACGCCGATCTTGGATTTCTCAAAGTTCGTGGCCGCGGGGTGTCCGACGCGGTCTTCACGCGGGATTTCGACCCGCAGGCGAGCTGGTGGCTCGTTCGTCAGATCTTCTCGAATCCCTATGCCTGCGTGAAGGTGCTTTTTCTCGACCGGCGCCTCATCTCGAAGATGGCCCGCGTCGCGAAGGGCGACCCCCTTTGGCCCGAGCTCTCGCGGTTCGTTCGGCACGTGAGAGGGCATCGCAATCACATTCACGTTCGAGTGGGCCCCACGGCTGGCCCTCCGGGTTGCGTGCCCGGAGCGAACCCGGATGACGAGGCACTGGACGAGGACGCCGACGATCAGTCCGGGGAGGACGCCTTGCCGGAGGACGCAGCTGAGTGATAAAAGTGGAAAATGTCAGCTAGAACAGTTCGTACGCATACGAACGGCGAGCTTCGATCGGCCCACCTTGGCCAGGAGGTCTCGCTCTGCGGCTGGGTTGGAAAGCGGCGGGATCACGGCGGGCTGGTCTTCATCGATCTTCGGGACCGTTACGGGTTGACCCAGGTCGTGTTTGATCCCGCGATCGCTGACGGCGAGGCGGCGCACGAGCGAGCGGGCCGCCTGCGGGGAGAGTTCGTGATCTGGTGCCGGGGCAAGGTTCGCCCCCGCCCCGAGGGAATGAAGAACCCACGGATGGCGACAGGTGAGATCGAGGTCGCGTGCACGGATCTCGTGATTCTGTCGGAGGCAAAGACGCCTCCCTTTCAGATCGATGACGAGGCGGAGGTCGCCGAGACGATCCGGCTCAAGTACCGCTACCTCGACCTGCGACGCCCCTCGCTCCAGCGGAACTTGATGGTTCGCCACCGCATGCTCTCGATCGCGCGCAATCACCTGGACGAGCACGGCTTCGTCGAGGTCGAGACGCCGATTCTCTACAAGTCGACCCCCGAAGGCGCGCGAGACTTCATCGTGCCGAGCCGTCTCAGCCCGGGAACGTTCTACGCCCTTCCCCAGTCGCCGCAGACGCTCAAGCAGCTCCTCATGGTGAGCGGGATGGACCGCTACTACCAGATCGCCCGCTGCTTTCGTGATGAGGACCTGCGCGCGGATCGTCAGCCTGAGTTCTCGCAGATCGACATCGAAGTGTCGTTTCTCGACGAGGAGGCGTTCTTTCCGATCCTCGAGCAGCTGGCTGCCAAGCTCTGGAAGGCGATCCTGGGCGTGGACGTGAAAGCCCCGTTCCCGCGCATGTCGTACGCGGAGGCGATGGCTCGTTTCGGGAGCGACAAGCCCGACACGCGCTTCGGTCTTGAGCTTCGCGACCTCTCCAGGGTCTTCGCCGCGAGCGAGTTCCAGGTCTTCCGCGGCGCGCTCGCCCCCGATGCCCGCGGCCGGAGCGGGTCGGTGCGGGCGATCGTCGTGAGGCACGGCGACACCGCGCGCGCCGCGGGCGGCTCGTTCAGTCCGGCGGAGAAGTTCTCGCGGAAGGACCTCGACGACCTGCAGGCGGTCGGCGGCTCCTATGGAGCCAAAGGCCTGCTCTGGATCAAAGTCCAGGCGGGCGGCGAGCTGCAGTCGCCGGCGTCCAAGTTCTTCACCGACGGCGAGAAGGCCGCGCTCCGCGCGGAGCTTGCGCTTGCGCCTGGTGACCTCGTGCTTGCCGTGGCGGACGGGCGGAACAAGATCGTCTTCGACGCGTTGGGCGCGATCCGGCTTTCGCTCGGGGAGCGGCT
>CAYJTX010000243.1:0-5816 GCA_964372615.1 uncultured Bacteriovoracaceae bacterium
GATCTACACTTCTACATACACACTCTTTCCCTCCCCGACGCTCTTCCGATCTGTCCAGACGTCGCCGAGCATCGCGAGCTCTCGAAGGATCCGAGCCATGCTTTTTTTCCGGGTCCAGTCGTCGTGAGCGGCCATCGCGTCAGCCTCTGAGTCGGCGGCGAGCGCGGGGGAGACGACCAGGGAGGCGAGGACTCTCACGAGCGAGGGAAATCGGGGGGGGACATGGGAGCTTCTCCTCTCCTCCAGCTCGGGGGACCGGGGTCCCCACCAACACAGAGATTTATGGCTGGATTCAGGCGCTCTTCATTGGAAACGCGGCTCTCTAAGCAACTCCTGATAAATTTTGTACAGATATCTAAAAGGGCTACGAGACCCCAATGGATGGGTGAGGTCCGCTCTGTCGAGGCAATGATCACGCAAACGGTTTTCAGAGGCTCTTTCCCCGTGGGATTTCGGCGACTCGGGGTCTCTCGACTGGAGTGGGACGATTCCGACGGCGGTGGCATGCGAGTGACTCTGAAGGCCCCCGGGTCGGCTTGCGTCTATCAGAGACTGGACTGAGGCCCGCGCCGGATCTTTCTCACAGGAGTCGTTAAAGGCGCCTGCGTGCGCTATTCTTAGGTCCGAATGGCCAAACTCGGCTACGTCACAACCCCCCTCTACTACGTGAACGCGCGGCCGCACCTCGGCCACTTCTACACGACGATGCTCGTTGACGTGATCGCCCGGCACCGCCGCCAGCGGGGCGAGGAGGTCGTCTACCTCACGGGCACTGACGAGCACGGCGAGAAGATCGAGCAGATGGCCAGGAGCCAGGGCCGGCCCGTGAAGGAGTTCGTCGACGAGATCGCGGCCGAGTTCGAGGCGACCTGGCGGAAGCTCGACCTCTCCTTCGACATTTTCTACCGCACGACCGCGCCCGAGCACGTGAAGAAAGTTCGGTACGCGCTCCAGACTCTCAAGGACAAGGGCGAGATCGTCTTTCGCGAGTACGAGGGCAAGTACTGCGTCGGCTGCGAGCGATTTCTCGTGGACTCGGAGCTCACCGCCGAGGGGCTCTGCCCCGATCACCTCAAGCCGCCCGAGCCCCGGCGCGAATCCAACTACTTCTTCCTCATGAGCCGCTACCAGAAGCCGCTCGTTGAATTTCTGGAGCAGAACCGCGACGCGATCCAGCCCGAGCACTACCGCAGCGAGGTGCTCTCGTTCCTGAAGCAGCCGCTCGGCGATCTCTGCATCTCGCGGCCGAAGGAGCGCCTCACCTGGGGCATCGAGCTGCCGTTCGATCCCAAGTACGTGACGTACGTCTGGTTCGATGCCCTGCTGAACTACCTGAACGCCACGGGCTGGCCCGACAAGTTCCTGCCGAACCTCTGGGCCGAGGCCACGCACCTGACGGCGAAGGACATCGTCAAGGCCCACGGCGTTTACTGGCCGACCATGCTCATGGCGCTCGGTCTGGAGCCGGCCAGGCACCTGCAAGTCAGCGGCTACTGGCTCATGGGCGGCACGAAGATGAGCAAGTCGCTCGGCAACGTCGTACGCCCGCTGGAGCTCGAGGCGAAGTACGGGCGCGACACGCTCCGCTTCTACCTCCTGCGCGAGATGTCCTACGGGCTCGATGCCACGTTCACGTTGGAAGGCTTCATCCAGAGCGTGAACGCGCACCTCGCCAACGGGATCGGCAACCTCGTCTCTCGAGTGCTCACGCTCTGCCTGAAGAATTTTCATGGGAAGTTTGCCGAGGCTTCGCTGACCGACCGCGACCGCCGGGCGCTCACCGCGCGCAAGACCGCGCTCGACGCCTGGGACGCGGGTTTTCGCGATCTCAAGTACCAGAACGCGCTCAAGGCCTGGGGCGAGCTCGTGACCGCGACCGATCTCTACGTGAACGAGATGAAACCCTGGGCGCTCGCCAAGGACCCCGCGCAGAGCGACCGGCTCCAGACCGTGCTCGGCGTCTGCCTGCGCCTGATCCAGACCGCTGGAGTCACCGTCTACCCCGTGCTGCCGCACGCCTCGCGCGCGATCTGCGAGGCGCTGGGCCTGGGGCGCGGCCCCGAGAGCGGCGTCGCGCTCGCGCTCGAAGACCGCTGCGAGTTCAAGCTTGGCACCGAAGTCCCGAAGCTCTTTATGCGGATCGAGCTGCCCAAGGATCCTGCCTAGGTCACTGGCCTGACGAAGGAGCGGATGGCACCGTGGGTGCGGCCGGTTCCACGGGCACCGCCGGCTCTTGGGGTGGCGCAGGCGGAGCCAGGTCGATCACCTCGGCCGATTCCACCGCTCCTGCCAGGTTCACGCGGATCTTGAGCACCTTCGTGCCCACCGGGGTCGAGACGACGACTTCGACGCCTTGGGGGGACGAAGAAATCATGAGTTGTGAGAGGCCAGCTTCAAAGGGTTCGAGCTCCTCACGCGTCTCAGCTTTGTCGAGGACGTAATGGAGCGCGGCTTCCGTGAGCGTGACCGGGTCGGTTCCGGGTAGGGGGTTCGCAGGGGGGGTGAAGCCTCCCTCGGTCACGAACGACTGAAGCGTTTTACCTTCGCCGTCGAGCAGGATCTCGACCTCGGCTGCAGGGCCGCTCACGGGGGCCGCGACCTGTCCGATGACGCGGAAGAGCGGGTCGGTCTCCTTCGTCCGCACGAGGCGGGTGAGCTTGAGCTGAGTGAGGCCGGCCAGGAATACCGGATCGGCTCGCCGAAGCGAGACGATCCGCTCGATCCGGTGCAGGCCGAGCTCGGCGGCCCGGGTGTTGTTCACGCCGCCCCCGTGGGCGAAGGCGGTCGCCCCGCCGAGCGAGGTGAACACGAAGACTCGGGCGACGAGGGGGACAAGAATGCGGATCGCTCTCATGGGATTTCCTCTCTCTTGTTCTTGTGACGCGAACCCCGCTCGGGGGCGGTCTCTGTTTGCCGGGCGCTTGAGCAAAACACGGACCCTTCCCCGGTGGATCGGCCAGACGCTTGAAAGGTGAGGGAAAGGCCGTGTGCTTGCGGCCTCCGCGAGCCTGGAATCGGGGACGGAACGGCCCCTTTCCGCTGGGCCTGCCGGGGGCACTTTGCTCCTGGGCCGGTACTTCCTGGCACCAGTCCGCGCGAACCGAAATCTGGCGTGAGAGCTTGAAAGCAGGGTGAATTTCGAGAAACCCGTGCTCCGTTTTAGCTGGCCTGCGACTTGCCTTGGGGCTAGGCAGTCGTTACAACCTAACGTCTCAAGTCACTGAACCTAAGAGAGGAAAGACCATGAACCCCCACCATTCCCATCATCATAACTGGCGACACTGGCGAACCCTGCTCCTCGTTTCCGCTTCAACCCTCCTTCCGGCCGGCTCGGCGCTGGCCAACCACCCCCAACCCGGACAGATGGATCAGGTCGTGCGGCTCGCTCACCAGCTCGAGATCGACACGACCCAGGCCCACCGCATCGCCGAGCAGCTCGCTCACCACGGCGACTGGCTCGAGCGGCAGGCCCTCGCGAATCTTCATTCACTCGAGGAGGCCGCCGAGCACTTCCACCGGCAGGCCGATGCCTACCGCGCGGATCCGCGCCACACCGAGTCTGACTGGATCCGCCTCAATCAGGCTTTCAACACCGCGCAGGCGACCTTCCGCAACCTGCACGCCTATGCGCAGGTGCAGGCCCTCATATCCCGCATGACGAGCACGATGAGCCAGCTGCGCTGGTTCTATGGGCAGTCGAACCCCGGCAACCCGGGCGGCTGGGACGGCCAGGAGGTGCGCCGGATCGCGCACCAGCTCGAGGAGGCCGCTCGCCACGTGCATCAGCGCGCCGAGGGCGAATCCCACGTGGGCGATCCTTGGAACCAGGCCGCGCTTCGCGACCTGCACGCCTTGGAACAGGCGGCCGAGCACTTTCACCGCCGGGTCGAGAGCTACTGGCAGGATCCGGCTCATACCCGGGCCGACTACCAGCGCCTTCAGATGACCGTGAGCCGCGCGGCCCGGTCGATCCGGAATGCGCACCTGAGCTGGCACGTACAGAACGACTTCAACGTCGTAGAGGGCCTCATGACTCGCCTTCGCCAGGCCTATCTCGGCGTCGGCCCGCACGGACCGGGCTAACCGGGAACCCCCGGCTATCCAGGGTACCTCGGCCATCCGGGTAACCCCGGCTATCCAGGGTACCTCGGCCATCCGGGTAACCCCGGCTATCCGGTTTGGCCGTAGTTCGACATCATCGGCAGCGCCTCGGGGAGCGTCCCCGGGGCGCTTCGCCTAGATCTGTAGCGCCGGTTCGGCGAGGGCATCGGCTTCGCGCGGCTCCCGAAGCAGGAGCATCCCCACGACGAAGGTCACCGTCGCGACGGCCATCGGGTAGTAGAGGCCCGCGTAGCGATTCCCGCTCGCAGCCACCGCCGCGGTCCCAATGAAGGGCACGAGGCCTCCGAAGACGCCGTTGCCGACGTGATAGGGCAGCGACATCGACGTGTACCGGATGCGGGTCGGAAAGAGCTCCACCAGAAAGGCCGCGATCGGCCCGTAGACCATCGTCACGAAGAGCACCTGGATGAGCACGAGGGCCGTCAGGGACACGCGATCGGGAGCGAAAAACGGCTGCGTAGGAAGCTCGGGATTGAAGCCCGAGAAGTAGGTCATCGCCTGGTAGATCGGCAGGTAGAGGAGCACCGCCAGGAGCAAACCGGTCATCATGATGGGCTTGCGACCCACCCGGTCCGAGAGCCAGCCGAAGAGAACGAAGAACGGCGTGCCGAGGACGAGCGCGATGGCGGTGACTTGATTGGCCACCACGAAGTCGACCTTGAGAACCGTCTGAAGATAGTAGAGCGCGTAAAACTGCCCGGTGTACCAGACGACCCCCTGGCCGGCCGTCGCGCCGAAGAGAGCCAGGATCACGAGGCGGCGGTTCTCGGGATTGACGAAGCTCTCGCGAAGCGGGCTCCTCGAGACCGCGCCGGTCGCCTTGAGCTTCGCGAAGAGGGGCGACTCGTGGAGCCTGCGGCGCAGGATGTAGGAGAACGCGATCAGCACGACCGAGAGCAGGAACGGGAGGCGCCAGCCCCAGGAGCGAAAGGCGGTCTCTCCCAGCCCGAGCCGGGCCGACAGAATGACGCCGAGCGAGACAAAGAGGCCGAGCGTCGCCGTAGTCTGAATGAAGCTCGTGTAAAATCCGCGCTGGCCCTCGGGCGCGTGCTCGGCAACGTAGGTCGCGGCGCCGCCGTACTCTCCGCCGAGCGCGAGACCCTGGATGAGCCGGAGCGCGAGCAGTCCGATCGGCGCGAAGACGCCGATCTGCTCGTAGGAGGGAAGGAGCCCGATCGCGAAGGTCGCCGCGCCCATGAGCAGGAGCGTGACCAGGAAGGTGTGTTTCCGGCCAACGAGGTCGCCCATCCGGCCGAAGAAGATCGCTCCAAAGGGCCTGACCACGAAGCCGGTCGCGAAAGTCGCCAGCGTCGAGAGCAGCGCTACAGTCTGGTTTCCCTTGGGGAAGAAGTGCTCGGCGATGATCGTCGCAAGGCTTCCGAAGATGTAGAAGTCGTACCATTCGATGAGCGTGCCGGCGGACGACGCGCCAATGATCTTCCAGATGTTTGAGCGGGTTTCCGTGGCAGCGTGCATAGGGAGGGTGGGCTAGCGGATATCACGCCATGCGTCAATCAAAAGGTGAGGGGCCCTCCAGCACCCCTGCAAACACTACTTCGTTAGGTACTTTGGTTGTTTCGGCCTTCGAGTAGGACGCGTGTCCGTCGGTGCGGGGGTTCGTCCGGCCACGCTCGTGCTTGGCGCGAGGGTGAACAGGTTCGTTCGGCAAGACGTGCCCCGTATGCCGCTGGTCA
>CAYJTX010000244.1:0-5738 GCA_964372615.1 uncultured Bacteriovoracaceae bacterium
AACAGCGAGGTCGAGTGGGATCAATGGGGTTGCCTAAGCTTGACCTCCTGAGTTCGTGGACCGGGGCTCCCGTCGCCACCGGCAGCCAGGGCGTGCGCTCCGCTCTCGGCGGCGGGGGGCGCCTCGCCCCAGCGCGTGGACCCCTGGTCCGCCTTGAGAGACATTGAAACCCCTGCGAGCAGGACTCCAATGGCAATGGGCACTGCGTTCCTCATCAGCAGGCCCCACCCGTGCAGCAGCCCCCGCCCGCGCCGACGATCTTCCCGCCGGAACACTTGGTGCACTTATACTCGTTCATTCCAGTCGAGGCGTTCTTGGCAACACAGATCTTGACAACCGTGTCGGAGGTGCTGCCGCCGCAGCTCTCGATGTCCACGCACTTGAAGGTCATCAAATTGTTGCTGTCGACCCGGCGGATTCGCACCCTCCCGGCCGCGCAGCAGGGCGTGAGACCCCGGCAGGTGCCGATGCTGGTTTCAGCGGTGGTGGCGGCCGGCCAAGGACCATTGGCCTTGTTCTCCAGAATGTAGCATTCGTCTTTGCAATAACCCGTGCAGCCCTTGGGATACACCGAGTCCGAGTGGATGAGCCCAAGAGCCGACAGGCAAATGACCCAAGTGATCGCTTTCCAGGTACGCACGGCCCCCCCTCCCCTTCCATCGTTTGAGCGCTTCTATCATTTTACGCCCCTCGGACAGGCCAAACAAGATGACCGGTCGCGGGCGCTCGGATTCCCCGGGTCACTCGGCACCTAGGTCGCTGGAGACACCCATGCCCGTCGCGAGTTAGAATCCCGGATCACATGGACGCGGCCGCCATCCCCGGCGCTCCCGGCTATCTCCGGAAGTTGTCCGCCCTCCTCGCCAAGCCCGGGGGGCAGGGCGTGCCGGCCGTATAACTGGCCTCAGCATCGACCGTCGAGTAGCCGGTCAACGTCGAGCATGGGACGTAGCCATGCGCCGGCTGGGCCGCGAAGAGACATGCGATGACCCCCAGAATGGCACTGCTTTTCTCCATGGAATCCCCCCTTGGGAAAGCCCAGTTCTAATCCTCTCATTGCACTCCACTGAAACGATGCGTCAACGCGACGGTCCTTCCATCCGTGTCCGGGATGACCCGATGGCTACCTTCCACGTTCTGTCAGAGCGAAACCGAATGGGATAGGATCGAGCCTCGGATGAGCCCGAAGAATACAGTCGAGGCTGTGATCCCTGCCATCGGCGCGATTGCCCTGGGGCTTGCGGCGAATGCCGGGCTCTCGCGGGCACGAGTCGCGACGGAGCCGGCAAACGAGAGCTCCCTTCGGCCTGATTTCGGTCCGGCCGCCCAGGTCGTGAGGCACTTCGGCGCCTCGAGCCTTCCCGCCGTGAGCGATCGCTACTGGCTGCTGGCGATACTCAATTCATCGCGCCACGGGACGCTCGCAGCCGCGCTCCACGCCGTCACCGAGCTCGACCCCGCGTTCATGGACGCCTACTTCGCCGGCGCGAACCTGCTTGCCGTGCTCCATAACGACGGATCAGGAGCCAAGGCGATCCTCGAGCGAGGCGAGAGCTTTCGCAAGGACCCCGCCGGCGAGCCCCTCGCGACGATCCGGAACAGGGTCTGGACCTCGGCCTGGGCCATCCCGCTGCTCCTGGCCTACGTTCACCTCTTCGAGCTCGACGATCTGGAGTCGGCGTCCGCTTCCTTTCTCGAGGCCGCAGCGATCCCGGGCTCCCCGTCCTACCTCGGACGGCTCGAGCAGAGACTTCGGAAGCCGGGCGGAAAGTTCGACGTCGGGCTCCGTCTCCTGAACTTCATGCTCACCTCCAGCCCGTCTGAAGAATCGCGTCAGGCTCTGCAGCGGAAGCGCGACTCGCTCTACCTTGCGCAGTACCTCTTCGACCTCAATCGCGCCTTGAGCGGGTTCGCGAGTCGAGCGGCCACGACGACTCCCGCCGGTCGCAGGCGGATCTGGCCCCGTTTTCTTCGTGAGGAAGGAGTGCAGGAAAAGGACCCCTGGGGCGGAACCCTTTTCCTGACGGACGCCGGAGAGGTAGACTCGACCACGCCCCGAGTTCCTGTTTTCGGGCTCAGATAGGAGGAGAGTTGAGCGGGACTGCGATCACTTTCGAGAAAGTCGGCTTGGACCTCCGATCCGGTTTTCTGATGCGACGCAGGCGGGTCCTGGCGGATCTGGAGCTCAGGATCGAGACCGGAAGCCTCTGCGGAGTCGTCGGTCCGAACGGAGCGGGAAAGACGACTCTCCTCAGCCTGATCGCGGGCCTGCGCAAGCCCACCCAAGGCAGCGTCCTGATCTCGGGCGTCCCCGCGACCCGGGACGAGGCAAAACGAGGAATCGGCTTTCTGCCAGAGCGGCCGTACTTCCCAGAGCACCTCACGGCAAGACAGCTTCTCACGTACGTCGGTGCGCTTTCGGAGCTGCCCCGGGCGGGCCTGGACGACCGGATCGCCGAGGTGCTCAAGCGCGTGGGTCTCGAGAAGGCCGAGCGGCAGCGGCTGCGCTCCTTCTCGAAGGGCATGCTCCAGCGGATCGGCATCGCGCAGCTCCTGCTCCACGACAGCCGGATCCTCGTCCTCGACGAGCCGATGAGCGGCCTGGACCCGTTCGGGCGCGACGCGATGAGAACCCTGATCCTGGAAATGAGCTCGGAGGGCCGCACGATCATCCTGAGCACCCACACCCTCTCCGACGTCGACGCCCTCTGCTCCGACGTGGTCCTGCTCGACCAGGGGCGGATCGTCTACTCCGGTCCGTTGGCGTCCCTCCCGGGCACGGGCGCCCGAGTGGTCCTCGACCTCGAGGCAGACCCTGTGGACGCCCTCGCCCAAGAGCTGGTGGCGCTCGGAGCGGTCGTCCGGAAGGGCCGATGGCCCGCGGTCGAGACAGGAACCGGCAACGACCTGACTCGCGTGCTCGCCCCGCTGCTCGCGAGCGGAGCGAGGATCCGCTCCGTTCGTGCCGGCCAGACTTCGCTCGAGGCGCTCTACCTGTCGCTCAAGGGAGGTCCCAGGTGAGAAAGGCCCTGGCCATCGCTCGGGTCGTCTTCCTCGAGCTCGTGACGGACAAGGTACTCTACAACACCCTGTTCATCGGTGCGGGTCTGCTGGGCCTCGCGTGGGTCGGAGCGACTCTGGCGGTCCTCGGGGAGGGGCGCGTCCTCCAGGACTTCGGACTCGCCGCGATCGACCTCTCGTGCGGAGCGATCGGACTGCTCGGCGGCGCCACCGCGCTGCCCAGAGCGTACGAGCGGCGGACCGCCGTTCTCGTGCTCACCCGTCCTGTTTCTCGCGCACAGCACGTAGCGGGGACGTACCTCGGCTGCGCGACGCTGGTCACGTTGAACTGGCTTCTGCTCTCGTCGGTGTTCCTGGCGACGCTCGCTGGATTCTCAGGCACTCCGCCGTCCGCCGCAGTCCTGCTGGCACCCCTCGCGCTCGGCCTCGCCCAGGCGCTCGTCGTCGCGGCGCTCGCGGTCGCGGCCAGCTCCTTCCTGACGTCGTCGCTTTCGGTCGTCGTCACGCTCATCCTCTTCCTGGCCGGCACCAACGTATCGCAGCTGCAGGCGGCGGCCCTGCGCACCGACAGCGAGCTCGTTCGCCTCATCCTCAGGGGCCTCGCGACCGTTCTGCCCAACTTCGAGATTTACTCGATGTCGTTCCTGACTTCTTACCGGCTGCCCCTGGGAGTGGGCCACGCGCCCGCAGCCCTGCTCTACGGCTGCGTCGTCGTCGCGGCGAGCCTTGCGCTCGGCTCATTTCTCGTCCGCTTCCGTTCGATCTGAAGGGGCGCCGCGGACGACTCACAGTACTTGAGTATATCCAATAAATGTCGGACAATTATTGGATATGTTCAAGAGACTGGTCCGGCCGCCCCTGACGCGCAGCTTTTTCCTCTTCGGCCCGCGCTCCACCGGGAAGTCCACGCTGCTTCGGGAGCTCCTCCCGGAGTCCCAGGCGCTCTGGCTGGACCTTCTCGATCCTGATCTGGAGCGCGACCTCTCACGCTCGCCCTCGACCCTGACGGCTCTGCTCAGGCAGGAGTCGGCGTCCAGGAGGAGACCCTGGGTCGTGATCGACGAGGTCCAGCGGGTGCCGCAGCTCCTCTCGGTCGCGCAGCAGTTCATCCAGAGGGGGGAGTTCCGCTTCGCGCTCACCGGCTCGAGCGCGCGGAAGCTCAAGCGCGGTGCCGCGAATCTCCTGGGCGGGCGAGCCTCCTGGTTCGAGCTCTCGTCGCTCACCCACCTCGAGCTGGGCGACTCCTTCGATCTCGACACGGTCCTGAGCTGGGGGAGCCTGCCGGAGATCTTCGGCCTGGACGACTCGGATCGGGCGCGCCTCCTCAAGGCGTACTGCAACATCTATCTCAAGGAAGAGGTCGTCGCCGAGCAGCTCGTTCGCAAGGTTCAGCCCTTCAGGAACTTCCTGGAGCTCGTGGCGCTCCAGAACGCCCAGCTCGTGAACTACGCGAGGTTCGCCCAGGACTGCGGAGCGGACATCACGACGG
The DNA here is from genome assembly GCA_964372615.1 of uncultured Bacteriovoracaceae bacterium. Taxonomy (GTDB): domain Bacteria; phylum Bdellovibrionota; class UBA1018; order UBA1018; family UBA1018; genus CAYJTX01. The sequence goes on from CAYJTX010000244.1 coordinate 4,511, forward strand.
TGCAGGCGTACTTCGAGATCCTGCAGGACACGCTCGTGGGGTTCGAGCTCCCGCCGTTTCACGCCTCGATCCGGAAGCGCCAGCGGAAGAACCCGAAGTTCTACCTCTTCGACACGGGGGTCACCCGGGCGATGGCGGGGCTCCTCGGCGGGCCGCTCCAGCCGAGGACGGCCCTCTACGGGAAGTACTTCGAGCAGTTCTTCGTCACCGAGATCCGGCGCCTGATCCGGTGCCGGGAGGAGGACTGGAAGCTCTCCTACCTGACTTCGAAAGACGGCGCCGAGATCGATCTCGTCGTGGACAAGGGATCGGAGCGGGTCGCGGTCGAGATCAAGTCGACGGACCGGGTCGACGAGAAGGAGGTCCGCGCGTTCGAGCGCCTGGGCCGGGACCTCCGGAAGGCGCGGCTGATCTATGTCTCCCGCGACGGGCGAAGCCAGAGGCACGGCGACGTCGAGTGCCTTCCCTGGCAGGAGGCGGCGAAGTCGATCCTGGGGCCGTGAGTGAGTAGCTACTCTTCCCCGTCGTCCCCGCCGTCAGCCATCCCGAGCTTCTTCAACCGGTAGCGCATGCTCCGGAAGGTGATGCCCAGCAGCTCCGCCGCCCTCTTGCGGACGCCCTTCGTCCGCTCCAGCGCGGCATAGAGGTAGGTCTTCTCGATGTCGTTCAGGATGGTCTCGAGCTGGATGGGTCCCGCCGCGAAGTCGGGGGCGGGGATGTTCCAGGAATGCGCCGCCTTCGCCCCCCGCGCCGCATTCTCGCCTTCCCTGGGGCCGGCGGCGGGCACGCTCCCGGCGACGTTGTCAGGAAGCAGCTCGACGCCGATTCGATTGCCCGAAGAGAGAGTCAGGGCCCGCTCGATCGTGTTCTCGAGCTCGCGCACGTTGCCCGGCCACCGGTACGCCTGGAGCGCCGCGACAGTCTCCGGCTCGAGCGTCACCGCGCCCCGCATGTGCCTCTCCGCCATCCGCTTGAGGAACGCCTCCGCCAGCAGCCGGATGTCTCCCGGCCGCTCCCTCAGGGGAGGCGTGCGGATCTGGATCACGTTGAGCCGGTAGTAGAGATCCTCGCGAAAAGACCCCTTGGCCGCCGCGAGCTCGAGGTCGCGGTTCGTGGCGGCGATGATGCGCACGTCGACGCGTATGTCCTCCGTTCCGCCGACCTTCCGGAAGGACCGCTCCTGGATCGCCCGCAGCAGCTTGACCTGCATCCCGAGCGGCAGCTCGCC
>CAYJTX010000245.1:0-5724 GCA_964372615.1 uncultured Bacteriovoracaceae bacterium
AACACGTCCTTGGCGATCGCGCCGCTGATGGTTCCCTTCTCGACGAGGCTCAGCAGCCCGGCGAGGCGCGCAGGCGAGATCGGCGACGCCGAGATGTCGCGCCCCGATGCTTTCACCACGCGCGCCAGCTCGCCCATGATCCAGTTCGCGGCGGCTTTGGCGGGGGCGCCGGCGCCCACCGCGCTCTCGAAGAAGTCCGCGGCCGCGCGCGACTGCGTCAACTGGCTGGCGTCGTACTCGGGCAGACCGTGCCTCGCGACGAAGCGCCGCCTCCGCGCGTCGGGAAGCTCCGGCATCGATTCCCTGATGGCGTCGACGGCCGCCCCGTCGAGGACGACGGGCGGCAGATCCGGTTCCGGGAAGTACCGGTAGTCGTGCGCTTCCTCTTTGCTGCGCATCGACACGGTGACGCCGGCGGTGGCATCCCACAGGCGCGTTTCCTGCACGATGCGGCCGCCGGATTCGACGACCTCGATCTGCCGATCGATTTCGTGCTCGAGCGCTTTCTGCAGGAACCGGAACGAGTTGAGGTTCTTCACCTCCGCCTTCGTACCGAGCGCGGGCGTGCCCGTGGGGCGCACCGACACGTTGGCGTCGCACCGCAGGCTGCCCTCTTCCATGTTGCCGTCGTTGACGCCGAGCCACACGAGGATCGCGCGCAGCCGGGCGAAGAACGCCGCCGCGTCCGCGGCCGACCGCTGGTCGGGCTCGGTCACGCTCTCGATGAGCGGCGTGCCGCTGCGGTTGTAGTCCACGTAGGTCTTGCGCTGGGAATCGGCGAACCCCTCGTGGAGCGATTTACCCGCGTCCTCCTCGAGGTGGACGCGCGTAATCCCAACCCGCCGCGCGCCCGCGCCGGTCTCGTACTCGAGCGCTCCCCCGCTCGCCAGCGGCTGCTCGTACTGCGAGATCTGATAGCCCTTCGGCAGATCCGGATAGAAGTAGTTCTTTCGCGCGAAGACGCTCCGGCGACGGATCTCGCAACCGGTCGCGAGGCCCGCCTTCACGGCGTACTCGACCGCCTTAGCGTTCAGCACGGGGAGCGTGCCCGGGTGCCCAGCGCAGACGGGGCAGGTGTGGGCGTTCGTCTCCACGTCGGCCACCGATCGCCCCCCGAACATCCGTGCCCGGCAGGCGCAGAAAATCTTCGACTCGGTGGCGAGCTGGATGTGGACCTCAAGCCCGACAACGGCCTCGTACTCGCTCATGAGGCGGTCTCCAGCGCCCGAGCGCAGCCAAACATCCGCGCCTCCCGGAACCACGGAGCGATGAGCTGAAGCCCGATCGGCAAGCCCTCGGCATCCGATCCGCAGGGAAGGCTCATCGCCGGCAGCCCCGCCAGGCTGGCCGGAATCGTGAAGATGTCGGTGAGGTACATCTGGAGCGGATTGACCGACCTCTCGCCCCGGCGAAACGCGGGAGTCGGCGCGACGGGGGACGCGAGGACATCCGCCTGCGCGAACGCCTCTTCGAAATCCTGGCGAACGAGGCGTCTCACCCGGCAGGCCCGGCCGTAGTAGGCGTCATGGTAACCGCTCGAGAGCGCGAACGTCCCGAGCAGGATCCGCCTCTTGACCTCGGGCCCGAACACCGAGCGCGCCTCGCGATAGAAGCCCTCGAGATCCGCTCGGTCGATCGAACCGCGATGGCCGAATCGGACTCCGTCGAAGCGCGCGAGATTGCTCGACGCCTCGCTGACGGCGACGACGTAATAGACCGCCACCGCGTACCTCGTGTGCGGAAGAGAGACCTCGACGCGCCTGGCGCCGAGCTTCTCGAGGCGTCGGAGCGCGTCTTCCGTGGCCTTCGCCACGGCCGGCTCGAGCCCGCCCACGAAATACTCCCGCGGAACGCCCACTCTGAGTCCCGCGAGGTCGAGCTTGCCGGAGTCGTCCGAGGGAATCTCCCGCGCGCTCGTCGAATCCCGCGGATCGTGGCCCCATACCGCCCGCAACACCGCTTCGGCGCCAGAGACGTCCCGGGCGAGCGTTCCGATCTGATCGAGCGACGACGCGAACGCGATGAGCCCTCGGCGACTCACCCGCCCGTAGGTGGGTTTCACGCCGACAACGCCGCAGAAGCTCGCCGGCAGCCTGACCGATCCACCCGTGTCGGTACCCAGCGCGGCGACGCACATCCCGGCCCGCACCGCCGCGGCTGAACCGCCGCTCGAGCCGCCCGGCACGCGGCCCGGATGGGTCGGATGCTCGACCGGCCCGAACGCCGAGCTCTCGTTCGAGCTTCCCATCGCGAACTCATCGAGGTTGAGCTTGCCGATCACGACCGCTCCGGCCCCCTCCAGCCGCTCGACGGCGGTCGCAGTATAAGGTGGCACGTAGGACTTCAGAATTCTCGAGCCCGCCGTCGCCGGCACTCCCTCCACGCAGAGCGCGTCCTTGATGCCGATCGGAACGCCGAAGAGCGAGCGCTCCTCGAGGATCGCCGGACCCCTGGTCTGAACGAGCGCGTCGAGCTCGCGCGCTCGCCCGAGGGCCCGCTCCTCGCAGACGTGCAGGAACGCGTTGAGGCGATCCGCCCGCGCGCGCTTCAGGAACTCGCGCGTCACCTCCTCGACCGAAACCGCCCGGCTCCGAAGCGCCCCGCGAACCGCTTCGACCGTGCCGAGATCCGTCGCGCCCATCGCCCTCAGACCACCTGCGGGACCCGGAACCCGCCCCCCACGCGCGGCTGGCCGTCCTTCGCACGGGGCGCGTCGACGACGACGTCCTCGCGAAACGGGGCGATCGCGTCGAGCGGATGAGCCAGTACCTCGACTCCGTCGACGTTCACCTCTCGCAGCTGATTCACGTAGCCGATGATTTCGGCGACCTGCCGGGTGTAGGCGGCGACCTCCTCGGCAGTGAGATCGAGATTCGCGAGCTCGGCCACCCGGCGCGTCAGCGCCTCGTCGATTTCGGGCACGACCGGAGTCTAGCAGCTTCCGACTAAGGCGTCGACCCGGCGCAGGTCGGCGCCGGGGGCGCAGCCGCGGTCGAATCGAAGAACGCCCGCTGACACCCCGAGAGCGGCATCCCCGCCGTCGAAACGGCGCGCGGATCGCACTCGAGCGCGTCGCGGATCGAGGGGGTCTGCGCGAAGATACCGACCCGCGTGATCGGGCCCGGGTGCTCCTCGCTTCCGCTTCCCAGGTTGCACCACTCCGAAACCGTCGTGAGGATCTCGGCCCGGCGCTCGTTCACCTGATAGGTCGAGTATGCGGGCGCGCCGGGAGGGGACCCGGTCAGCTCCGGCCTCGCGAGGGAGCGCGGCAGGGCCTCGGCGGCGAGCATGTCGGCGAAAGCCTCCTGCGTTTGATCCTGAGGGCCGCTGGTCGTGGCGGGCGGCCCCGCTCTCGCCGCGTCCAGACCCGGCCGGGCGGAAGCGCACAGCTTGGCGCGGTTCACGGAGGAAAAGTCCGCTGTGCAACTTCTCAGCGCACCGGAAGGCCCGTACAGCTGGGTCGTGCAGCTGCTGTACTGCCCCGGATAGCAGGCAGCCACCGCACTGCCATAGTCGCCGATCGCCTGCTGAGGACCGCTCCTCACGACAGGTGCGCAGCCGGGCGTCGACCTCCGCGACCGCATGCAGTCCGCGACCGTGGACACGCGCCCGAAGAAGGCGTCCACGCCCGCGCGCTGATCGGCCGGAATCGGCGGAGTCGGCGCTGCCTTGCATCGCGACGGAGGATCCGAAGGTGACGTTACCGCAGTCTGCGTTCGCGCCAGGTTGCAGGTATCGATCGAATGACCGAGCTCATGAAGGAGGACCGCCACGAGCTGCCGGGGATTGCCGAGATCCATGTCGATGAGCGCGCTCGGACAGACGAAAATGTCCGACCCCGAGTGCGGATGAGGGTGGCTGTGGTTCAACATGTTGTGGTGCCCGGAGGCCGTCTCACCCGCGTCGCGGCAAGAAGCCTCCACCTTGCTCATGAAAGTTCTCTGCGCGGCGGTAGGCGATGGAGCGAAGAAGGCGCTGTAATCGGGCAGATTCGTGTTCACGATCCGGTCCAGCACCGCCTGCGGAGGCGCGGGGCTCATGCCTCTCAGGGTCTCGAGCATCCCTTCCTTCGCGGCCGAGAAGTGTCGTCCCAGCAGCGCAAGCCGGCTCGGGTTATACGCGGAGCGAGCCGCAAGCCGGAAGCGCGTGCTCCCCGCGTCCAGGAGGTCCGCACTGATGGAAAAAGCCTGGTCGTCCTGAAGGCCGATTGTCTGGAGCCGCGCCCTCGCGCGCTCTCGAGTGGCGGGATCGGCGATGCCTGCCAGATAGGCCGCCTGATCCTGGCCCGCCGCAGGCGCTGGGAGGTCAGGCTCCCCCCCCAGAGCACCAGATATCGTGTCATCGGCGAAAGTCACCTGGCACCTGCCCCCGCTGAGGCGGAAGCTCCCCCCCTTGAGAGCGAACGACATGCTAACGAAGGAATCCGCCACAGTGGTTAGATCGCGTAAAATGGCTGAGACCCTCGTAGGGACACCGGAAGCGAGCGGGTTGTCGCGAGCCTGGATGCGCACCTCCCCGGTCGCGCAGTTGATAGGCATCAGCGCGGGGTCACAATCGTGAGCCAACGCGAGCCTCGTACGGCCATACCGCGCGTCCGACGTCGGCCGCGCCTCTCCACAACCCCAGCCACTTCGCATCATCGCGGCCAGCGCGCGGTCGCCGGTCACGTTGTCGCTCCCACTGCCATGATGGAGCTGACTCATGACGTCGCGGGGAGCGCCGGACTCGCAGCGCGGACTCACGAAGAGGGTATCGGCCTCGGTCGGTGTGAGCGTACCTGTCATGGGGGTCACTCCGGAACCGTTGGGGGAGACCTCTCTCCTCACGTTTCCCTGGGGCGTTACGCTCGCGCAGTAGGCCCTCGGATCGGTGCAGAACTCCTGCGTCCGACGAGCCATGAAGCAGGCCCCCGTCGACTCCATTCCCGACTCGCACCCGGCTGCCCCGGGAATCAGATAGCACCGGCTGAGGTCAGGGCTGATCAGGGCGCCGCGACTGACCCGCGAAGCGAAGCAGCGGGTGCGGGCACCGAGGATCCCGTCGATCAAGGTTGTCGGAGCGGGCTCGTCGTCCTCGTCGGCCGCCGCAGGGGACGGCCCGAAGGCCAGGGCGATCAGGCCCAACGCCAGGAGGGAGGCCCTTAAGCCACGGCGATTGGACTGCCTACTCGCCATCGCAGATCCTCCGCGTGGCGAGGAAGACGTTGAGCAGCTTCACCGCCGCCTGGGGCTGCGACAAGGTGCACGCCGTAACCGCGTGCGCTGGAGTCACGAGAAAAAGCCCGTCGCATTCCATCGGCATGGGGCTGTCGACCGTTCGCTCGCTGGCCGGCATCGCCTTCAGCTTCTCGAAAGTCCCGTCCAGGAGCCGCTCGAAGGTGGCGCACTGAGCGGCGTCCAGCTTCCTGCAGGGCACGGGCCTTCCGCCGCGTTCGAGCTGAAGACCCTTGGGACAGGACTTCTCGTATTGGAGTAAGCTCATCGCTCATGGCTTACCGCTCAAAGCTCACTTACGTTGGCTCAGTCTCGCCAAGGCGCTCTTTACCCATGCTCTCCAGACCAAGCAACCTTGGTTTCACCTCTGGGGGCACAGTGAAGAGCTGGAACGATACAGAATGTGGGATGATTTGGAGGAGTTCCTAAAGTTCGTCAAAGAGCGAAAAAGAATACAACACGTAAAAAATAGCGAGTTGCTACAATCTCGCGCGTAGCGACTCCGCAATAT
>CAYJTX010000246.1:0-5722 GCA_964372615.1 uncultured Bacteriovoracaceae bacterium
CGCGGCCTCGGGCTCACGGTGGCGAGCCCATCGGCGTGGATCCGGAGCCGGGGAGCGGGGATTCAGCTCGAGATGCTCTGAGCGGGCGCGCGAGACGGCGAGTCCTCAGGCCAAGCGCCGATGACCCTTTCGGGTCATCAGCAATAGCCCTGAGGCGACGATCGCGAGCCCAGCCCCGCTCAAGAAGGCGCTCGGGGCTCCCCAGGTTTTCCATAGAAAACCAAAGAGCAGGCTCGCCGGCAGCAGGGCGACGCCCGCCGTGAAGTGGTAGTACCCGAACGCCGTGCCGCGGAGCCGGGCCGGAACCAGATCCGTCACGAGCGCCTTCTCCGAAGGCTCGACCAGCCCGTGGTACACGCCGTAGAGAAGAAAAACGGCGACCAGGCCCGCCCGGGAATCGATCCACGCGAACGCGAGGTAGATCGCGCCGTAGTAAAGCCAGCCCGCCACGATGAGCGGCCTCCTGCCCACCCGGTCCGAAAGAATGCCGCCGAGGTACGTCGCACCGAGCTTGACGACGTGATGAAGCGACCAGAGGAGTGCGAGCGATGCGACGGGCACCCCCGCCTCCGACAGGCGCACGAGCAGAAACGCGTCCGTCGAGTTGCCTAGGGTAAACACGAGGAGCGCGACCAGGAGCAGCTTGAAGTCCCGTCCCAGGCCCGCCCAGTCCGATGCCGGGTGAGGAACCGGCACGGTCTCGGCCCGATGGACCTTGGGCTCGGGCGCCCCGAAGTACAGCACCCCGAGCGTCAGCACGGCGGGAATTGCCGCGAGCAGGAAAACCCCCCGCAGAGTGGCGCCCGGAAGCAGCAGGAGCGCGCTCGCCACGAGCGGGCCGATCACCGCCCCCGCGTGATCCATCGCCTGGCGAACGCCGTAGGCTCGGCCCCTCTCCTCCGGGCGCGTGAGATCCGCGATCATGGCGTCTCTCGGCGACGAGCGGATCCCCTTGCCGACGCGGTCGAGAAACCGCAGCGCGAACACCATTGGCAGGGAGCTCGCGACGCCGATCAGCGGGCGAAAGAGCCCCGAGACCCCGTAGCCCGCCAGGATGAACGGACGCCGGCGCCCCAGGCGGTCCGTCCAGAAGCCGGAGAACATCTTCAGCAAGGAGGCCGTGGCCTCGGCGACTCCTTCGATGACTCCGATCTGCAACGCCCCCGCCCCCAGCACGGTCGATAGAAAGACCGGCAGCAGCGGATAGATCATCTCGCTCGAGAGGTCAGTCAGCAGACTTGCCGCGCCCAGGACGTAGATCGTGCTCGGCAGCCGCCGCATGCGACTAGCTGCTCCGGTGCTTCTTGTAGAGCCAGTCGCGCCACTCGAGGAGGTGCGCGAACTCCTTCTCGAGCCGTGGGTGAACCCAGGTTCTCCGAATCACCTCGGGAAGTCGAAAAAACTGCGGCTCGGGCGGGCTGATCGGCTGAAGCGCCACCGCGAGGATGACGTCCGCGTAGGAGAAAGCACCGCCGTGCAGGTAGCCCTCGCGGCGGCCCTCGAGAAGCCGGTCCAGCGCGCAGGCGACTTCGCGCAGCTCGCCCTCATGCTCCTCAAGGCGCATGCGGCTCACCTGGAATTCGCGGGTCAGGTACGCAAGCCCGACATCGACCAGCGGCCCGCAAACGCCCGCGAGCGGCTTTGGAACGACCCCCTCGAGGCTGACCCTGCGCGCCTCCGGGTCGCGGCGCACGCGGTCCATGACGAGCGCCCGTCCGGCGTCCAGGGCGCGTTCACCGAGAGCGTTCAGCTCGCGAAAGCGGTCCAGGGAGCCGTTGGGAAAGAGCTTCGCCCCCTTGCCGATCGAGTCCGCGTGAAGCGCGATCGCGAAGGAGTCGCCCAGTCGCGTGTCTCCGTCGATGAGCGCCGGCACCGTCGAGCCGCCGCGAAAGAGCTTCCCCATCCGGAAGCTGAGCCAGGGCTCGCCGAACAGGATGAGATGTTCCCGATAGCGGTACTCGATCCCGTGGTGGTCGAGCGCCCACTTCGCCTTCTCGGACCAGGGGGACTGCTTGATTCCGTAGAGCTCCATTCCAGACCTCCGGGCGAGGTGCTAGACCCCGATAGATGTGAGCCTTCGGCTCGTCTTTCCCTACCATGCGCGCACTCGTCATCGGCGGAAACAGGTTTTTCGGAAAACGCCTCGCCCGGCTTCTGCTCGAGCGACGCGATTCGGTCACGCTCCTGAACCGCGGCAGCCTGGACGACGGCTTCGGCGCGGCGGTCGAGCGGATTCGCTGCGACCGTTCCGACCGGGCGGCCCTGCGCATGGCCGTCTTGGGACGGGACTGGGACGTCGTCTTCGATCAGGTTTGCTACGACGCCGCCGAGGCCCGCGCGGCGTGCTCGGTCTTCGCGGGAAAAACCAGGCGCTATGTCTTCACATCGACCGGATCCGTCTACACACGCGGCGAACGGATGCCGGAGGTGCCCCGGGTGACCGAGCAGGCCTTCGATCCCGGGGGGCACGTTTTCGATCAGGCTGTTTCGCGGGAGGCGGACTACGCCGAAGCGAAAAGGCAGGCCGAAGCGGTCTTCATTCGCGAGGCGGACTTCCCGGTCGTCGCGGCGCGCTTCCCGATCGTGCTCGGTGAGGACGACTACACCCGCCGGCTCCACTTTCACGTCGAACGCACGTCGCGGGGGGAGCCCTTCCGGCTGCCCAATCCCGACGCTCGGATCAGCTTCATCGACGCCGAGGACGCGGCTCGCGCGCTGCTTTTCGTCGCGAACAGCTCCTTCGCGGGGCCGATCAACTGCTGCTCGCCCGATCCGGTCGCCCTCCGGGAGCTGCTCGCGTGGATCGCGGCCGCGACGGGCCGGGAGCCCCGGCTCGAGGCAGGTGCACCGGAGTCGCCGTTCGCGATCCCCACTGATTTCTCAATGAGCGCCGAAAGGCTGGCGTCGCTGGGTTTCCAGGCCCGGTCCCTGAAGGACTGGCTGCCGGAGCTGATCCGCCGGCTCAGCAGTCCGTGTTAGCCGGGCTGATGCTGAGGACTTCCTTCTTTTTCACGTCCAGGATGATGACGCCCGGGAAGGAAACGCCGCAGGTGCTCCAGTTGTGGCTTTCGACTCCGATCAGGCCGCCCTGCGCGCGAACCTGGAAGAGCAGGCCTCTGACGAGCACTTCGCGAGCGCGGCGCTCCTCGGCGGTCCCGTCGAAGCTGCCGTTCGGCTCGGTGATGAACGAGACCACGTCGACGATCTTCGCGAGCCCCACGATGCTCTGGCCGTCATCCGTCTCGGGGAAGTCGCTCGGGCTCATGCGCATGAGGACCTTGTAGTCGCCCTGCTCAAAACCCTTCACGCGCTCGGCATAGTCCACGAGCATCGCGCGCGCGTTCGCGCCGCGCACCTTCGAGCGGCCGATCTCCATCCCGAAGCTCTCCTGCGTGATGGGCCTGAGCGTCTCCACCATCGCGTCGGAGGCCCGGGCGCCCGCCGCCGAAAGAAGAAGGACCGCCCCGAAAACCACAGAACCCGCAGCTCTCATCATAATTTCTCCTATGTCGACCGTGGGAAAGCCCGGCTATGACACGCAGTGCCGCCCGCAGCCAGGGCCTCTCATGGGGCCCGATGGGACGTCTCCCGGAGTGAGATGCTAGGGTGGCTGCCATGGAAAGAACTTTCATCGGGGCCGCGGGTCTCGCGGTTGGAACGGAGGTCCGGCTCAAGGGCTGGATCCATCGCTACCGGACGCTCGCCAAGACGGTCTTCATCGTGCTGCGCGACTGCACGGGCACGGTTCAGGTCGTCGGCGGCCCCTCGCAGGTGGCCGAGCTCGCCCTCAAGCTCGACGACGTGATCGAGGTGCGCGGACGAGTTCGCGCCGAGCCGCGCTCGAAGCAGGGCTTCGAGGTCGATCTGCTGGAGGCGAAGGTACTGAATCCCTCGGCTCATGACCTGCCGTTCAACTCGTCCTCCGAAATCGCGGACGTTGGGATGGAAACCATCCTCGATCACCGGCCGCTCAGCCTGCGTACAGACGCCGTGAACGAGACTTTTCGCGTCCAGGCCGCGATCCTCGACGGGTTTCGCTCGTACCTCACGAAGAGCCACTTCACGGAGATCGTGACGTCGAAGATCGTCGCAAGCGGAACCGAAGGCGGTACGAACCTCTTCGAGATCAAGTATTTCGAGCGCGTCGCGTACCTGGCCCAGAGCCCGCAGTTCTTCAAGGAGCATGGGGTCGCGGGCCTGGAGCGAGTCTTCGAAACAGGCCACGTCTACCGGGCGGAGCCGCACGCGACGTCGCGGCACCTGACGGAGTACTACTCGCTCGACCTCGAGCTCGGCTTCATCGACGGGCCGGAGAACGTGATCGCGCTCGAGCGCGGGCTGCTCGGCGACCTCTTCGAGCGCCTCAATCGGCAGTTCGGCGAGTCGATCAGCAGGCGCTCAGGCGCGGTGCTCCCTGACATGTCCAAGACCCCGACCTGGGAGTTCGGCGAATGCGTCGAGCGCCTCGGGAGAAAGGACCTCGTCGACGACCTCGACCCCGAGGGCGAGCGCCAGCTCTGCGCGCTGGCCGAGAAAGAGACGGGCGTGCCCGGCGTCTTCGCGCTGGGCTTTCCGCTCGCCGCGCGCCCTTTCTACACGCAACCCCGCGGAGGGGGCGGCGCCGCGCAGAGCTTCGACCTGCTCTTTCGGGGCCTCGAGATCACGACGGGGGGCCAGCGGCTTCACACGCGCGCGTCGCTCGAGGCGGCGCTCCGGGGCAAGGGCATGGACCCGGCCGCCTTCGCAGGTCACCTCCGGATGTTCGAGCTCGGCATGCCCCCCCACGGGGGGCTCGCGATCGGGCTGGAGCGCCTGACCGCCCAGATCCTCGGGCTCAAGAACGTGCGCGAGGCCACGCTCTACCCGCGGGACCGGAATCGCGTATCGCCTTAGTACTCCTTCGTTAGGTCATTGGGTGTTCTGGCCTCCAGGGAAAACAGGAGCCTTCCAGCGAAGGGACCACCGCATTTGCCACTGCTCCTCCACAAGCGAGCCTCCCGCCTCGACTGGACGGACCGGCCTCGGGACGGTCAGGAACGAGACCGCTTCTACTCCGCGCGGCGCCCACGGGGAGGGCGGGCAAAGGGCGCGCGGCGCTCGCGGGCGGCGGGCCGCGCTCGTGCTCCGTGCGTGAGCGCGCGGTTCGCTCGGCGTCGAGCCGGGAGGCTCGCGTGCGGTCGAGCCGGGCCCAGCCTGCGGCGAAGGCAACTCACTGAGATGCAATAAATTCAGGGCATTTTACGCGTTATTTTCACTTTTTGTAATGGCTCAGTTATATCTGTGTAGCGATTGACAGCCGGCTCTTTCGCATGTTTCATTGCGGACTCGTGTCGGCTCAAGGAGAGGGCAGTGCGACAGGTGAATTTTATGGTTTCCGAGGCGGCCGCAAAGGCTTCGACAAGAATGGCGGAGTTGTTTGCAAAGGCTGTTTCGAGAAGAAGCTCGAGATCGATCGCTTGAAGGAAGAAATCCAGCGACTCAAAGCTGAGCTGGTTCGGCGGAAGAAGAAGGCTCTCAGTCAGGGAGCCTTTGGCTCCTCCACGCCGTCTTCCAAGGTGCCTGTGAAAGGGAACTCGACCGAGGAAAATCGCCAAAAGCGCGGTGGGGCACGCCCAGGTCATGCCGGGCACGGCAGAGGTTCCGCCACCGAGTCAACGGCGGATCGGATCGTGGATCTCGGAAGGTCGGAAGCGCACCGTCACTGCCCGGATTGCCGGGGCGT
>CAYJTX010000247.1:0-3433 GCA_964372615.1 uncultured Bacteriovoracaceae bacterium
TGTTGAGGATCCACTCGGTCCATCGACGGAACGCGACGTAATGAGTGTGCTGGCAGAGCTGGTAGAACGCGTTGAAGGAAAGAGTCAGGAACGTCGTCTCGAAGGGCACGCCGGCGAGCGCGAGCGGTAGGTAGAACGGAAACGAGAAGCACCGTTGAAAGGCCGAGATCCGCATCCCAGTACTCAGGTTCATGTGCTCGATGTCGTGGTGAACCCGGTGAATCGCCCCGGCGGTACGAAACGGCAGCCTCGATCACGATGAGGGCGAGAATGAGGGCGGAGAGATCCGCCAGAAGGGTGGACATAGCTCCATGATCGGCGATTGGAGCGGGGCTGGCAAAGCGGAGGGGGCGGACCTGGACCTGGTTCAGGGCGGCGCTAGGGAGCGTGGCGCTCGCGGGCGACGGATCGCGGAGCCGCGAACGGTGGTGCAAAGATCATCGGTCCGTGGTCACGCGATTCGTTGTTCGGATAGCTGCGCCGCCGAGGGGTCCGAATGGGCGGGCCACGTGCAGCCCTGATTCGGAGCGGCGAAGATGGCGCCGTTTCTGCGTGCGTGACTCCCGTTCGAAGGACTGATGTGCTTCTAGATCAGGACGTATAACTTTCAGCTATGACAGATATCCATACTGTGCGTTTGCTTTAATCCCTGCTGAGAAGATAGAAAAGCAGTCTATGGCGAGAAGACATATGAGGCTACCCTTGGCTTTGACGGCCCCTTTCCTAGTGGCGTCCGCTCTTGCTGACGCAACACCCTATCAATGCACGCTGAAGGATAAGACTACCGACGATCCCCAGAGCATCTCCTTTGCTCTTCCGTTTAATACGTTGAAAACGCTTGAGCTGAGGAATGGCCGAGACAGAGTCACTGTAAACTTCTACGGGGAGTTCTTGGAGGTGATGGTCGAGTCAATTGAAACGAATAGGGTCACCTTAAGGACAGTCACGAAAGGCCCTCACGTTTCGATCGGCCTAGTCCGTCCAGGCCCGTTCTCTCTCAGATGCAGTGCGGAAGGGTGAGTAAAAGGCGGATATTGAACCCAAGTGCGGACAGGCCGAGCATGTGCGAGGGCACTTGCAGACTGACTCCGATGCCGGCACTCGTCCTCGACAAAGGGGAGAACCCCCGCTGCCGCCACTCGCCCTCGACAAAAAGGAGAACCCCCGCTGCCGGGAGTCGCTGGCATGCTCGCCTGCGGCTCGACGGCGCGGGGGTCCTGTGATTTCGGCCCCGAGATGGGGGGGAAGGGGCCGAACTTCAGCTTTGCGAGATCAGTACTTGCCGCTCTTCGAGAGCGACTTGCACATGTTCTCGTAGGCCTTGCGCTTGGGTCCCCGGATGAAGAGGAACTTCCGTAGGTTCTTGCGCGACGGCCACATCTTCTTGCCGAGGTCGTGGTACTCCTCGCGAACGCCGGAGGGCATGCCCGCCGACGCTCCTCGGAACTGGTGCACCACCTTGCCGATCATCGTCGTCTGCGGCTCGTGCTTGTAGAGGTTCCGCCCGCTGCGGTACCGCTTCGTCTCGTCGTCGTTGATGCGCACGATCGTGCCGCGCACCTCGTTCAGACGGTCGTCACGGTTCATGCCCGGAGGCACCAGCCCCCGGCCGTTTGCCAGCAGGTCGAAGTACTTCACGAGCTCCACGTCCTTGTTCGCCGGGGCGAGCCTGAGCGTCGCTCCGTCAGCCGGGGCGCCGTTCATGGCTACGACCACGGTGGCCTCGATGCCACCCGCGATGAGGGCGAGCGGATCGAGATTCGCGAACGGAAGCACGGCCTCGACGGTGTCGCCGGCTTCAACGAAGCCGAGCTGCGCCGTCTTGACCTCGCGGCCATTGAGCTTGAGCGTCGCCGTCACGGTGCCGGGGGTCCGGACCGTGGAGACGTTGCTCACGCCGACGGTGACTTCGCCGCCGCCGCCGGAGGCGTCGAGCCGCGCGGCCGCGCCGGCAACCTGGATCATCCGCAGAACGGTCTGCCCCAGGTCATCCTTCACGCCGTTGACGTCGAGCACGAGCCGGGCCGTGTCGCGAGGGCGCAGGCGCGGGTCGATCGTCGCGATCACCTCCGTGGTGAGCTGCTCTTCCCGCAGGCGGCCGATCGCGAGGGCGATCGGGCGGCCTTCGATCACGTCGCCTGTGAGGGAGACGTTGAGGGGAGTCGGCACACCGCCCAGGTTCTTAACCCTGAAACGGACGCCGACCTGCTCTCCGGGCTGGATGATCCCGTCGTTGACCGTGCCGAGCACGGCTTCGAACTGGATGCTGAGCTTGGGGTTGTTCAGGTAGTCGGCGAACACGGACTGGAACTTGCCCGTGTACTGCCCCACGAACGCGTCGCGGAAGGAGAGCTCGGAGCTCTCCTTGAACTTGCGATCGAAGGCGGCCTCGAGTCCCTTGTAGTGGGCGACCCGCTTGCCGATCTGAACGCCGACCGCTTCGCCGGCGACCTGGCCTTCATCCATGTTGGTGTGGAAGGCCTGCGAGAAGTGATAGCTCACGTACCAGGAGTAGGAGTTGCGGAACGCGCTCTTGTAGACTTCCTTGAGGTCGATCGGGGCGCCCGCGGCGTCAGCCAGGGGCGGATTGTTCAGGTTGTCGAACTTCGGCCGCGTGTCGATCGGCGCGTTGAACCAGTGGGTGAGTGCCCGCTCCTTGTCGTACCAGAGGGCGTGCTCGAAGGCGTACGTGCCGTCTTCGAACCAGAGCTCGAAGGGCGTGAGCTGGCGGACTTCGCCGAGATAGATCCGGTCGCTGTACTGATAGACGGGCAGCGCGCCGGGGTTCACGTCATTGCGCATGATCGACTCGACGTTCGGCACGGGACCGACGACGCGCCGGTAGGCGTGGTCCTCGCCCGCGTAGTTCGTCGCCGGGACGGCGAGCCGGGCGTCGGGGTTCCTTCCCGTGTTGAGAACATCCACGAAACGCTGGATCGCGTCGGAGCTCCCGCGCGAGTCGCCCTGCGAGCGCCCGGCACGGCTTCCGGCCTCGAGGCCCGCGGCAAGGTAGCTGCCGAGGGAGTCGACGGCGCGGGCGCCCGCGGCGATCTCAGCCGCGTCGTCCTCTGTCAGGTCGGCCATCTTGTGCATGCCCCAGGCGAAGCCGCGCAGGAAGCCCTGGATGCGGCCGTGGCCGCCGGCATAGCGCTCGGCCATGCGCTCGGCCTCGTCGCGGCCGAACTCGCAGGCGGCGTAGCGCCGGGCGGTGGAGTCGTTGAGGTACTGATCGCACTCGGCGTACTTGGCCGGCCGGTTGTTCACGAGGTTCACGTCGACGGCCGGGCCGTCGTAGTGACCCGCGAACGCGGGCGCGGACGCGAGGGCTGTAGTCAGGACGACGCTCGCGCGTCGCCAGCTCAGAGACGTTGGGTTATTCCGAGGATCCATGGCACTCATTCCTTTACTAGCGAGCCTTCGGCTCGACCTGTGT
>CAYJTX010000247.1:3443-5721 GCA_964372615.1 uncultured Bacteriovoracaceae bacterium
AGCGAACTCTTAGCCGCGACCGTCGTGCGGGTTGCCCCCGCACGCCTCTCAAAAGAGAAGCGGCGAACATTGTTTTGTTGAAATCCCACCTCAACCTTAGGGCCGGAACCGATGGGTCGAGCCGTGAGGCTCGCGTACCGCGGTGCCGACCCCCCGAGAACGTCCTTGGCTGCATTCGAGCGTCACGGAGTCTGACGCCCGCACAGGTGCTGCCTGTGTGCGCCCCAAAGCAGGATGTGTACCAGCGCATTGCCTGTGATCGGCGGGCACTAGGTGGGCTCCCCAAGGGCTCTCCTGGTGCTATGTAACTATTTATAATGATTTGTCTATAGTGGATTTAGTAAGCGACTTCTGAATCCGACGGACCAGGATCGGAAGGGAGCCTAAGGCGTTGACACATAGTATTATTTTTTCAAAATGGGGGGCTCGAAGTGTCACCGGCGCGAGCGAGCTGGCCACTCTGACACCGACGTTTCTTGCCGGGGTGACACCGGCCCGGTAAAACGTCGCGACATGGGCGCTCAGTGGAAACATGCGGGCCGACAGGCCAACTCGGCCAAGCGCGGTGCGGTCATCAGCAAGCTCGTCAAGGAGATCATGGTCGCCGCGAAGATCGGGGGCGCTGATCCCGACGGGAACGCGCGCCTGCGCGCGGCCGTCGAGGCCGCGAAGAAGCAGTCGGTCCCGCGCGATACGCTCGACCGCGCGATCAAGAAAGGGGCGGGTCTTCTGGAAGGCCCGATCCAGTACGAGCTGATCACCTATGAAGGGTTCGCTCCGCATCAGGTACCGGTGATCGTGGAGTGCCTGACCGACAACAAGAACCGGACGGCCGCCGACATTCGCGTGCTCTTTCGTCGAGGTCAGCTTGGCGCGATCGGCAGCGTGGCCTGGCAGTTCGACCGCCGTGGCGTCGTCGAGGCCACCCATGCAGACGGAAAGCTCGATCTCGAGACCGTCGCGATCGAAGCAGGCGCCCAGGACGTCGAAAAGCTCGAGCCCGAGGACGTTCCCGCCGGGCACGCAGGCGGCCGGTTCGTCTGCGAGACGACTGACCTCGATGCGGTGAGCAGATTCCTGACGAAGAGCGGGTGGACGGTCACCCAGAGTGAGATGAGCTATCTCGCCAAGTCAGCCACCGAGGTCAGTGCCGACCAGAAACGCGTGGTCGCCGACTTTCTCAACGACGTCGACGAGCACGACGACGTCCACCGGGTCTACGTCGCGATGAAGTAGCGTCGCCGCCGACTACGGCTTGGCGTGCTGCTTGACGGTCTTCGTGAGCAGGTCGACCTGAAGCGGCTTCTTGAGAAAGGCCGCAGCCTTCACGGTCGCCACGTCCTCGGCGACCTCCGCGGCCGACGTGATGATGACTACCGGGATGTCGGCTAGCCTCGGGTCTTCGAGCTGGAGCTGACGAAACTTCCAGCCGTCCATGACGGGCATTCTGAGATCGAGCAGGATCAGGCAGGGGAGGTCGATCGTGCGCCGCAACCACTCCATTCCCTCCCAGCCGTTCACGGTCCCGACGATGGTGAACCCCGATCGCCTCAGGATGTTTCCGATCAGGTCTCGGATACTGTCGTCGTCGTCTACGACGAGGATGTTCCGCGCGCCGGTCTTGGGAGCGGTGTCCGTCACCATGAATTCAGTTTAGCAGGACTTTTGCAGCTTGGAACGGTAGGAAATTACAGGCGGTTGGAGTTGCAGCCGCACCTGTCAGTGGTTTGGCGGTCAGTCGAGCCGATTGCCTCTCATCGAAATGGGATATCATGGACGAATGCTCGAAAGGCTCCGCGAGGCCCTGCTTGAGCGCGGACTTCCGCCCGAGGTACGGGATCGGATCGACCGCGCTCCCATCCGGCTGAACTCCACGGGCCTGGACGACTGGGGGCTGGATCCCCAGATGCTCAAGCTCTCGCTCGCCGCGACCTACTGGCTCTACTCGAGTTATTTCCGGGTGCAATCCCATGGAGTCGAGAAGATACCCGCGGGCAAGGTGCTCCTCATCGCGAACCACGGCGGGCAGCTCCCGCTCGATGCCCTGTTCGTGATGATGTCGCTGATCCTGGAGGCGACCCCCCCGAGGTTCGCTCGCGGCATGGCGGAGCGCTGGTTCCCGTCGCTGCCTTTCGTAAGCACCCTCTTCATGCGCTGCGGGCACATGGTCGGCGACATCCACAACTGCAAGGATCTGCTGGAGGCGGGACAGTGCGTCTTGGTATTCCCGGAGGGCACGCGATGGAGCGGCAAGTTCTTCAGCAAGAGCTACCAGCTC
>CAYJTX010000248.1:0-2122 GCA_964372615.1 uncultured Bacteriovoracaceae bacterium
AACTTCCGGCTCACGAACGTGGCTTGCGCGATGCTCTGCGCGCAGCTCGAACGCCGGGATCAAATCCTGAATGCGCGCCGCGCTGTATTCCGCGGCTACGAAGAGCGGCTGCGGGGCGTGGCGGGAATCGGGTTTCAACCCGTTGCGGCCTGGGCCGAGTCCGCGCCGTGGCTGTTTTCGGTGACGGTCGACGCTCGGGCCTACGGCCGCAGCCGGGATGAGCTCATGGGGCTGCTTGCTGAGAAGGGGATCGATTCCCGCCCCTTCTTCATTCCGCTTCACCAGCTGCCGCCCTACCGCGAAAGCGCGAAAGAACGCGGCACGCGCCTGCCCGTGACCGACGAGTTGGCCTCGATGGGGCTGAATCTGCCGACCTACGGGGCGTTGTCTTCTTCGGACCTCGACCTCGTCTGCGACGTCATCCGAGCCGGCAGAGCTTAAGCATGGCGCGGCCGCTTCGCGTTTGCCTGGATGCGCGGATTCTGGGCGGCGCCTCCGGCGGCGTCGAGCAGGTCATCATCGGCCTGGTGAGCGGCCTGTCGAGAGTCGGCGGACGAGATGAGGAGTATCTCGTGCTGGGATACGAAGGCGCCGCCGAGTGGATCCGCCCTCACGTCAAGGGAAATTGCCGCATCTTGTGCGCCCGCTCCGGGCCGCCCGGGTCCGGATGGAAAGGCGCGCTCAAGAGACGCGTTCTTGCGGCGCTGCCGGCGCTTTCGGGTCTCGTAAGACCCGCCCTGTCCCGCTGGGGAAACCAGCTTCCTCAGGCCGCGCCTTCCGACGGAACGATCGAAGCGGCCGGCGTGGACGTGATGCACTTCACGACCCAGCTCGGGTTTCTCACGAAGGTGCCCAGCATCTACCAGCCCCACGACCTTCAGCACCGGCACCTGCGCGGGAATTTCGACGAACGGGCGTACCAGGGTAGGGAGCTCCTCTACCGCACGCTCTGTGAACAGGCCCGGATGGTCGCGGTGACCTCATCGTGGGGAAAACGCGACCTGATCGAGAGCTACGGACTCACTGAAGACAAGGTTCAGGTGATTCCGTGGGCACCGGTGTTGACCGAGTATCTGGTTCCCACGGCCGCGGATCTCCAGGCGGCGAGAACAAAGTTCGGAGTCGAGGACGGATTCATTTTCTATCCTGCCCAGACGTGGCCCCACAAGAATCACATCGGCTTGCTCGAAGCACTGGTGAAAGTGCGTGAACGCCACGGGATCAGCGCCAGGCTGGTCTCTTCGGGAAGGAAGAACGAGTACTTTCCGGAGATCGAGCGTGCAGTGCGCAGACTGGGACTGGAAAGCCAGATTCGTTTCACTGGCTTCGTCACGCCGCTCGAGCTGCAATGTCTTTATCGTATGGCCGCATGCGTCGTGATTCCGACCCGCTTCGAGGCCGCGAGTTTTCCTCTCTGGGAGGCGTTTCTCGCCGGAGTGCCCGCCGCCTGCTCCAATGTCACGTCGCTTCCCGAGCAGGCCGGGGACGCGGCGCTTGTGTTCGGGCCGGACGAGACCGACCTGATCTGCGAATCCATCCACCGGCTGCTGACCGACGAGGAGCTCCGCAGGGTCCTGGTCACCCGGGGGCGCGCCAACGTGGCGAAGTTTTCCTGGGACGCCACGGCACGCCGCTTTCAGGCGCACTACCGCCGCCTGGCGGGCCGGGCTCTGTCCGGCGAGGAGCTCGCGCTTATGCGCGAGGCCCCGGCTCTTTAGCCGGGAGCTCGTTGTATTTGAGGGCGCTTCCGCCGAGCATTCTGCGGACGCGCAGCCGGAAGTCATGCGAGAAAAGTCCCGCCAGGCTGCTCTTCACCAGGCCCGGCATCCGCTTCAGAAGCTGCTCCTGCAGCTTCAGGGACGACGCAAGCGTCAGCGCCGAGCCATCGGTGATGGGAAAGTGGGGGTAGGTCGCGCGGCCGCCGAAACGAAGGAAGCGCATGACCCGGTCATCGACGTTTTCCAGGAAGGACGTGTCGACCAGGATCTTTTCGCCGTCGAGCTCGTCACCGACCACGCTGAAAAAAAGAGAGGCGCGCGCCCAGCCCTTTTCGATAATCGGCTTGGCGCGGTGAATTCCGCGCGTGTCGTACACGATGAGGCTGCCCTTGGGCATCGCGAAG
>CAYJTX010000248.1:2132-5721 GCA_964372615.1 uncultured Bacteriovoracaceae bacterium
AAGCTGACGACGTCGCGCGCGTGCTCGCGCTGAATCAGCTCGTCGGTGAAGTCGTTGTGCTTGAGGCCGGCCGTCCACTGGTGCGAGCCCCGGACGAACTGAAACTCGCCGTCCGTGACGTCGCAGAAGTAGACGATGAAGATGAGGCCGGGGACGTCGACCTTGGTCATTTCCCGCTTGTTGTCGGTGTGCCACTGCATGTGGTGGCCGTACGAGGTCGTGTAGACTCGCTTCGCGTGCAGGCAGGACTTTCCGTTGAAACGGCGGTCGCAAAGGTCCAGCACCTTGGCGCTCGTCACGAGCTGAAAGAGGCTCCTGGACTTCGCGAGACAATGCGTGAAGTAGGCTTGATCCCTGGCCTGGACCGCGTGCACGTCGTTTACGTTCACGGAGGGGGAGAGGTCTCCAATCTCCAGGAGAATCTTGTCGACGAAGGTGGAATCGACGGCTCCCTCGAGCGCGAGATAGCCGTCGCGTTCGAGCGCGGCGGTCAACTTGTCCAGCTGCAGGCCGGTGATTGCTTCGGTAAACATGGTTTGTTGCGACCCATATCGGGGCGCAGTTCTGTCGTCAACTCATGGAACCCGGCCCGGGCACGCATTTTTCTGTTTCTGATCGTGAGAACTTGGGTTAGCTAAGGGCGGTTACCATGTTCAACGACAAATCCGTATTCATCACGGGTGGAACCGGGTCCTTCGGCCGGTCTTTCGTCAAGATGGTGCTCCGGCAGTACCAGCCGAAGCGCGTGATCGTCTACTCCCGCGACGAGCTCAAGCAGTTCGAGATGGAGCAGGAGTTCGGCGCGCCTCCGATGCGGTACTTCATCGGCGACGTGCGCGACGTCGATCGGCTCAAGCAGGCGATGAAGGGCGTCGACTACGTGATTCACGCCGCCGCGCTCAAACAGGTTCCCGCAGCCGAATACAATCCCATGGAGTGCATCAAGACCAACATTCATGGAGCCGAGAACGTCATCCAGGCCGCGATCGCCAACGACATCGAAAAGGTCATCGCGCTCTCGACTGACAAGGCGGCGAACCCGATCAATCTCTATGGCGCCACCAAGCTCGCCTCCGACAAGCTCTTCGTCGCCGCGAACAACATGGTCGGCAAAAGCCGCACCCGCTTCTCGGTCGTGCGCTACGGGAACGTCGTGGGGTCGCGCGGCTCGGTCGTCCCGTTCTTCCTGAAGCAGATCGAATCTGGCGTGCGGGAACTCCCGGTCACCGATCCCCGCATGACCCGGTTCTGGATCACCCTTCCGCAGGGGGTCGAGTTCGTGGTGAAGGCCTTCCAGCGGATGCATGGCGGAGAGATCTTCGTGCCGAAGATTCCTTCCATGCGGATCACCGAGCTGGTCGAGGCGATGGCTCCCGGTATGTCGACCCGGATCGTCGGTATCCGGCCGGGAGAGAAGCTCCACGAGGTGATGTGTCCCTCCGACGACTCCCACCTCACGCTGGAGTTCGACGACCATTACGTCCTCAAGCCAGGGATCAGCTTTATCGTCCAGGTCGACTACTCCTTGAACCGGTTGCGGGAGCGGGGCAAGGAGGTCGAGCAAGGGTTCGAGTACAACTCAGGGACCAACAAGCACTTTCTCTCGGCGGAGCAGCTTCGGAACATGAATGGAGAGATCCATGGATAGCTCATCGAAGGCCTACTACGACGAGCACGGCTACGCGATCTTCCGGCAGGCGATTCCGGCGGATCAGATCGACGCGTTGTTGGCCGAGTACCGGGACCGCATCCTGCCGTCCCGCGCGCACTTCTTTCGGCAGAGCTCCAATGCATGGGAGAAGAACCGCGTCTCCAGCGACGGTTACTCGCAGTCTTCGTTCCTGGATTTCCACGACCTTCGGGACTTCGAGACCTTTAGCCTGTTGGCGAAGACCGTGTTCTGCTCGGCGGACATCCGCAAGGCGCTCACCGAGCTGACCGGGAGCGCGCAGCATAAGCTCATGCAGTCGATGTTCTTCGATCAGAACACGGCGACCCCGGCGCATCAGGACTACTATTATCTCGATACCGTTCCGAACGGCTCGCTCCTCGCCGGCTGGTTCGCTTTGGAAGATATTGACGAGAAGGCGGGGCGCTTCTTCGTTGTTCCCGGATCCAATCAGCTGCAGTTCGAGCTCACCGACGATGAGCGGGTGTCGACCATCGCCTACGTCAAACGCATCCGGCAGTACCTGGATCGGAACCAGATCCAGGTCTTCGCTCCCGCGCTGAAGAAGGGCGACGTCCTGTTCTGGAACTCCAGGACCATCCACGGGTCCCTGCCCACGCAGGATCCCCGCTTTTCGCGCAAGTCGTTGACCGCGCACTACATTCCGGCGGAGCTGGAGTTCGGGAACTTCCAGGGCGTCCCGTTCCACGTCGACTATGGCGCTTTCGAGGGCATGGAGTTTCGGCTCAATCCCAAGATCTACAGTCCCAAGGACGAAGTGAAATACGGGATCAAGAACTTCCTGGATCGGCATCCCTCGATGAGAAGGATCGCCGACTCGATCAAGGACGTTTTCGCAGGACAATGACCGAGTAGGCGCCCAACCGGGTCGCCGCGTTCGGAAGCAGCCCCTCCAGAGCCAGAGTTCCGCGAAATAGCGCCTTGCCCAGGCCGTTGTCGGGGAAGAGGCGGCGCGAGTCCTGAGCGGTCAGGGTCCGCCAGGGATGGAGCGCGACCTCGCAGCGATCTTCGAAGCGCCGCCACCAGGAGAGCGGGTGAGCGAAGTAGTAGATGGGGCCCTCGGATGCGCCCTGGATGGGCTTGAAGACCCGCTTGATCCGAAGCGGCAGCCGGTCGGGATTCGCGTAGACGATGACCAGGGGTTTGCCCGGCCGGGTGACCCGGATGAGCTGGCGCACCGCCGCTTCCTGCTGGTCGCGGTGGATATGGTAGATCGTGTGCAGGCTGACGGACGCGTCGAACGCGTCGTCCGCGAAGGGCAGCTCCAGTAAGCTCGCACGGACGTATTCGCCCCGGTCGCCGAGCTTGCTTCGGGCCTGCTCGAGCGCCACCTTCGAGATGTCGACGCAGACCCGTTTGCGGAACCCGGCCGAATACTCCAGATACTCGGGGTACTGAATCGGACCGGAGGCTGCGTCCAGGAGGCGGTCGCCCGTGGGTGGCAGAAACTCCAGCACCCTGCGCCGGCAGGCGCGCACGTAGCTTTCGGCGGCGGGCCTCAGGTCTTCCCAGAGACGGGCGTCGGTGAAGTTCCCCGATGAGTCGGCTGACCAGCCCTTCGAGTCGTAGAAGTCGCGAACCCCGTCTTCGGCCTGGGTCTCCCTCATAGATCACCGACCGTGACAGTCTTGCCCGACTGGAGGTCCAGGAGCGGGCGCGGGGCGATCTGCCTGCGCCGGCCGTCGAAGTCCAGGAAGGTGTGACCGCCAGTCGCGTCACGGGATTCCCTGAACTCAGCCCGTACGTACGCGTCTCTCACGTCGCGCGTGCGCAGGGAGCCCAGGAGGTCCTTGCGGACGAAGAATGCGTTGGCGCCCGCCCTGTCGGTGGCCACGAGGGCATATCCCTTCTCCCGGCCCAGCCGCTCGAGAGCGCCCAGGGACGCGCCGAAGTAGAGAT
>CAYJTX010000249.1:0-5713 GCA_964372615.1 uncultured Bacteriovoracaceae bacterium
CCGCGGCGCGGTCGAGGTCGAGCCGGGACCGGCTCAGCCGGAAATCGAGAGGCTCGCGCGGGAGCTCCCCGCTGTCGCCAATCAGCTCGCCGGCAAGCAGGTGAGGAAGGTCGTTTTCGTTCCGGGCAAAGTTCTGAATTTCGTGGTGGGTTAGCGCGATGGGCATTCGAAAGAGCTGCGACACGGTCGTGATCGGTGGAGGTCTGAGCGGGATTGCCGCCGCGGGCGAGCTGATCTCGGCGAATCAGAAAGTGCTGCTGCTCGACCGGGATCTCGAGTCGCGCTGGGGCGGCATGGCCAAGGATTCCTTCGGCGGGATCACGATGGTCGGCACCCCCCAGCAGAAAAAGGCCGGCATCCGGGACAGCGCGGAGCTCGCGCTCAGCGACTGGCTCTCCTGCGCGGAGTTCGAGCCCGAAGACCTGTGGCCCAGGAAGTGGGCCGAGTACTACGTCGAGTCCTCGCTCGAGAACATCTTCGGCTGGCTCACCTCGAAGGGCATCAAGTTCTTCCCCGTCGTCCACTGGGTCGAAAGAGGCCTTTTCCGGCCGGGAAACTCGGTGCCGAGATTCCACATGGTCTGGGGTACGGGCCAGGGCCTGGTCGAGTCCGTCGTGGGTCGCCTAAATGCCCATCCCCGGCGCGCGAACCTCGAGACTCTTTTCCAGACAACGGTGAACGAGCTCACGACCTCGGGCGGACGAGTCACCGGCTGCCGGGGGCGAACGGCGGCGGGAGAGGACGTCGAGATCGAGGCTGGAAACACGGTTATCGCGGCCGGAGGGATCTGCGGCGATCTGGATTTACTGAAGAAGCACTGGCACAAGCCGTGGGGCGAACCGCCGGCAGTCATCCTGAACGGCTCGCACCGATACGCTGACGGAAAGCTTCACGCGGCGGCTGAGAAGATCGGCGCCCGCATCACCCATCTCGACCTGCAGTGGAACTACGCGGCAGGCGTGCATCATCCGAGGCCCGAGAAGGGAAAAAAGGACCCGGGCATCAGCCTCGTCCCGCCCCGCTCCGCCCTCTGGGTCGACGCGGAAGGGCGGCGCATCGGGCCGATCCCGCTCATCACGTCGTTCGACACGCGCTTTCTCGTGGAGCAGGTGTGCAAGCAGGAAAAAAAGTATTCCTGGCAGATCCTCAATCGGAAGATCGCGCTCAAGGAGCTGGCCGTCAGCGGCTCGGAGTTCAACCCGGCGATCCGCGATAAGCGGTTCTTCAAGTTCCTCATGACGATCCTCTTCGGGAACAAGGAGCTCGTAGACGACCTCACCACGAACTGCATCGACTTCGTGCAAGCGCCGACGCTTGAGGAGCTGGTTCGCAAGATGAACGCGCTTCAGGGAGACGAGTCGGTGAGACTCGAGACCCTGCGCGCGGAGGTCGAGCGCTGGGACGGCATGATCGCCCGGGGGCCGAAGTACTTCGACGACGACCAGCTCCGCCGCATCATGCACCTGCGCCAGTACCGGGGAGACAAGGTGCGGACCTGCAAATTCCAGAGGATTCTCGACCCCGCCGCGGGCCCTCTCATCGCGATCCGCGAGTTCATTCTGAGCCGAAAGTCACTGGGCGGATTGCAGACGGATCTGAAGAGCAGGGTGCTTGACGTCCGCGGCGAGCCGATCGCCGGCCTCTACGCGGTGGGGGAGGCCGCCGGCTTCGGCGGAGGCGGCAACCACGGCAGGGGCGCGCTCGAGGGAACGTTTCTGGGCAGCTGCATCGTAACCGGTCAGGCCGCGGCGTGGGCGATCGCGGGAAAGGGAAACGCATGAGAAAGACGGGAGCGGAGCTCGCGGTCTACGCGCTCGAGCAGGTGGGCGTTCGCTATACGTTCGGAATTCCGGGCGTGCACAATACCGAGCTCTACGACGAGCTCAACAAGTCCGAGCGCATCCAGCCCGTTCTCGTCACCCACGAGCTGGGCGCAGCGTTCATGGCTGATGGCGTGAGCCGCATGGGCGACTCCGTGGGTACCCTCATGATCGTCCCTGCCGCCGGAACAACGCATGCGATGAGCGGCATCGGCGAGGCGTTCCTGGACGGAATTCCGATGCTCGTGATCTCGGGCGGAACCCGGCGCGACAGCGGCCGCCATTACCAGCTTCACCAGCTCGATCAGACGAAGCTCGTCCAGGCGATCACGAAGAAGGCCTGGGTCATCACCCGCCACGAGGACATCATTCCGACGATCTACGAAGCGTACGACCTCGCCGTGTCGGGTACGCCGGGCCCGGTCTTCGTGGAAATTCCGGCGGAGTTCCAGCTCTTCCAAGGCGAGGTGAGCCACCTGCCCGCCTACCAGAGCCGCGTAACGTGCCCGAAGGCGAACCCGGAGGCGATTCAAAAGGCCGCGCAGCTTCTTCGTTCGGCGTCAAAACCCGGTCTTTACGTCGGCTGGGGCGCGCGCGACGCGACCGACCTGCTCATCCCTCTCGCCGAGCTGCTCGAGGCGCCCGTATCGACCACGATGCAGGGACTCAGTGTCTTCCCGGCCGATCACCCGCTTCACACGGGCATGGGCTTCGGCCCCTCAGCGGTGCCAGCGGCGGAGAAGGCGTTCGAGGGCTGCGACTGCCTGCTCACGATCGGGGCGCGCTTCGGCGAGCTCGCGACGGGAAGCTTCAATCTGCCGGTGCCCGCGAATCACATCCACATCGACATCAACTCCGAAGTCTTCAATAAGAACTACCCGGCGACAATCGCGATCGAGTCTGACGGCCGAGAGGCCACGCGGGCACTCCTCGACGCGCTCAGGCATTCCGGTTGGAAATCGCCCCGCGACGGGCGAGCGCTTCGCGGGCAGATCCGCGCCGACAAGGCCGCCTATCTCGAGGAGTGGACCCGGGACGAGAACCGGGAGCGGGTCGGCCCCGGCCGATTTTTCAGGGGCCTGCGTGCCAAGCTACCCCCCGACGCGTACGTCGTCGTCGACGACGGAAACCACACCTTTCTCACCGCGGAGCAGTTCCCCGTCTATCGCTCCAAGCACCTGGCCTCGCCCACCGATTTCAACGCGATGGGCTACGCCGTGCCCGCCGCGATCGGGGCCAAGCTCGCGAACCCCGGCAACACGGTCGTGGGGATCGTGGGCGACGGCGCGTTTCTCATGACGGGGCTCGAGATCCTGACGGCCTCGACGCTCAACCTCGGCGTCGTTTTCTTCGTGTTTTACGACGGGGAGCTCGGACAAATCTCGCAGTTCCAGAAGATCCCGCTCAACCGCAAGACCTGTACGGTGATGGGCGACATCCGCCTCGACGGGATCGCCCGCGCGACAGGCGCAGCGTACTTCGAGATGCGCAACGACGTGGAGATCGATTCCGTGCTCACGCAAGCTCTCTCGGTCGCGGCGCAGGGGCGCCCCGTCGTCGTCGACGTGAAGATCGACTACACCAAGAAGACCCGATTCACCCAAGGGGTCGTGAAGGCGAATCTCAGCCGCTTCCCGATGGGCGAGAAGGTGCGCTTCATCGGCCGCGCGATCAAGCGGCACATCCTGGGCTGAGGGCGTATAATCGAAAGAGGGAGGTGCGCGCCACATGGCCTGGGTCATTACCCGCCTCTGCCGCGACTGCAAGAACCACAGCTGCGTCGACGTCTGCCCGGTCGATTGCATCTTCGACTACACGGGCAAAGATCGCGAGGCGTTCCCGAACCAGCTCTACATCGACCCGGACGTCTGCATCTCGTGCGGCGCCTGCGAGCCCGAATGCCCGTGGGACGCCATCTACCCCGAGGAGAAGGTGCCGCCCGCACTCAGTGACGACATCGAGCTCAACCGCAAGATGACGGAGAGGAAGGACCAATTCGTGACGGCTGCCCGCGAGGCGCTCCCGAAGCCCTCCGCACCGGACGTGCAGGCAAACAAGAAAAAGTGGGGCATCTGAGCTCTTCAGCCACTCTTTCGAGGCCCCGCTCCATCTCCTTGGGCTCCAGAAACGCGTAACCCACCATGAAGCCGTGGAGATGCTTCTCGCCGATAAAGGCGCTCTCGCAGGTTCGGATGAGCACCTTGCGCGCGGCGAGCCGCTTTGTGAGCTCCGCGAGGTTCACCTCGCGCGGCAGCTCGACCCAGAGATTCGGCCCTCCCCCCGGCGTCGTCCACCGGACGCCCTTGGGCATCGTCGCCCGAAGCAGCGCCAGGCAGTGCTGATACCGCGAGTCGAGCTCCGCCTGAACGGTGCGACAGTGGCGATCGAAGTAGCCCCGGTCGATGAATTCGAAGAGGGCGACCTCGAGCGCGATCGGCAACGCGGAGATCGACACGCGTTTGGAATGCGCCAGAGAGCGCGCGGTCTCTTCTCCAGCCAGGGCATATCCGATCCGAAGCGAGGGCAGGAGCTTCTTGGTGAAGGAGTTCATGTAGATCACGTTGTCGCCGCCGAGGGCCCGGAGCGAAGGCCGGAACTCCCAGAAGGAGAGCATCTCTGAGCCCCAGTCGTCCTCGAGGATGCCGAAGCCCAGCTCGGAGGCGAGCTCGAGAATCCGCTGAAGCTCGGCCGTCGTGTATGAATAGCCGGTCGGGTTCTGAGAGTTGGTCGTGAGATAGGCGAGGGCAGGCCGCGAGCGCTTCAGCGCCTTCTCCCAGGCCGCCAGGTCCACTCCTCGAAACGGGTCGACGGGGAGCCCGGTGACTCGCATTCCGTTCATCTCGAATAGGGCCTTTCCCAGCATGTAGGACGGATTTTCCGTTGCGATGCTCTTGCGCGAGAGCATCCTGCAGACGAGGTCCAGCACCTGCTGCGACCCCACCGTCGTCACGATGTGGTCGGCCTCCGCGCCGATGCCCACCCGCCGCAGTCGCTCGGCGATCCGCTCGCGGAGCGGCCGATACCCCAGTGGATTGGGGAAAGTCAGAAGACCCGGACGTTTCAGGACGGATCGCAAACACTCCGTGAAGCGTTCCCGCGGAAGGAGCTCAGGGTCGATGAAGACGGAGCTGAGCGGGATCGAGTCGCCCTTGGTCGTCGGAGAGGTAGCGACCTCGGTGAAAGGCTGAAACTCGGGAGCCGGAACCGAGGTCGACGACCGAATCAGGGGACCCCGCAACGGAGCACGGCTCGCCTTCGGCCTCTTGGCGAAGAGCCCGCTTCGACCGCGGCTCTCCACGAGATCGCGCGCCTGAAGCTCGTCGTAGGCCGACGACACGGTATTCTTGGACACTCCGAGCTGGTGGGCGAGAACCCGGATCGGCGGGAGGCGGCAGGCTCCGACCGTTCCATTACCCCCGCGCCTGGAGCCCGAATAGGGACAATCGCGCGAGGATGCTTGGGACAAAGCCGGGTGTCCTCAGCCCTGTCCCTTCGCATGCTTACGGAGATCAACGAAGTTTCCTCCCGGGAGGACATCATGGAAAAGCCGAATCTCAAGACAGGTCTCGCGGAAATGCTCAAGGGCGGCGTCATCATGGACGTCGTGACGCCCGACCAGGCCAGGATCGCCGAACAGGCTGGCGCGGTGGCCGTCATGGCTCTCGAGCGGGTGCCGGCCGATATACGAGCGAGTGGAGGGGTGGCACGGGCCTCGAACCCGGAGCTCGTCGCCGCCATCATGGAAGCGGTGAGTATTCCGGTCATGGCCAAGTGCCGGATCGGGCATTTCAAGGAAGCCGAGCTGCTTCAGGCCCTGGGAGTCGACTTCGTCGACGAAAGCGAGGTGCTCACGCCGGCCGACGACGCGCACCACATCGAAAAGCGGCGCTTCC
>CAYJTX010000250.1:0-5680 GCA_964372615.1 uncultured Bacteriovoracaceae bacterium
CGTAATTCTATTGACATGCGATGACCCTCAACCCACTCGAAAGCCGGAAGAACCTTTCTTTACGGGGTTCGCTCGCCGTTTTCATACCGGGATTCGGCGATCATGCGGCCCGACCTGTCCCAAAGTCTGACAGCACCATGGAGTTTCCCTTCAAGAACCTGTCCTTCCGAGACTTTGGTTCCGTGCTCATCCCAGTTCGTCAGACGCCCGTTGACCACGCCCTTTCTAAACTCAGCCTCGCGGCGCTTCCGGCCGCTCTCGTAGTACGTGATCTCGAGACCCTCGAGGTGGCCGTCTCGAAAGGGCGCATCCGCCTGCTTCGCGCCGCTCGGGTAGTAGATGACCCCTTTCCCGTCCTTCTTCCCGGCGCGGTATTCGACCACCTTGTTCTTAGCGCCTGTGTCGAAGTACTCCACCGCGACTCCCTCAAGCTGGTCATCGACGTAGGTGCCCTCGAACTTCTTGATTCCGGTCGGGAGGTACAGAGTCCACTTCCCTACGCGCTTGCCGTCGCGGAACTCGGTTTCTTCGTAGAGCCGGCCGTTGTCATGCCAACCCTTCCACGGCCCGTGCTTTTCACCGTTTCTGTACTCGCCCTCCTGGGCCTTCCGGCCGTTGGAGTGCCATCGGATCGAATTGCCGTGTCGGTAGCTCTGTCCGATGGGGTCCTTCGCAAGGCAGTACTGCTCGTCTCCGGCGGGCGGTGGGGCACCGGTCCACTGTGTTCCTTCCTTACAGGGACTGTCCGAGGAGCTTGGGTCGCTGGGCGCTGATGAGCAGCCCGCTCCAAGCAGGAGAGTGATCGTGAAAAAGACGCCAAGTGAGTGGCCGTGGGTTTTCATCCGTGAATTCCCCTTCCATCTCCAGAATACAGGCTCCCGGTTCTGAGGCCGAACAAAGCATCACAAGAGGCTCTGCCGCGGGTCGTCCAAAGTTTGCAATTCGTGTGTTTAGCTGCTGAATCTAAAGGTAATTCATGCATTCCGACGCGGAGTGCGCCAGATGAGGGCGCTATTGAAAGAGTTTAAATCAGGTCTGCATTTGAACGAAAATTGGGATTGAATTGGGCCTGGGGTTGGTTACCCTCGGCCGGACGTCTGAACCTTTCCACGGAACCGAAGGGTACATCCCAGAAGGGAATCCATGAGCGACTCGACGAGGAATCTCATGATCCGACGACCGCACGGCTCAAAGGCCCTCGCTGCACTCGCGACGGCGGTCCTTGGCTGGAGCTCAGTGACTCTGGCTCAGGCAAAGGATGAGGCGCCCCCGGTGGACGACCGGACCACCGAGGCGTGCACTTCTTCTGAGTTCAAGGATGTTGACTGGCTCACCGCCGAGACAGTCAAGGTGGTGGACGGCGATACCCTCAAGATCGACTACCGGAACCGGCTCATGAACGTGCGGTTCCTCTCGATCGATACTCCTGAGACCAACTTCCAGGGGCAGACGCAGGGATACTGGGGAGACCGGGCCACGACGAGGCTTGGCCAGCTGATTCCCCTCGGTCGAAAGGTGAAGGTCGAGCTGGGCCAGGAGAAGTGCGACAGGTACGGCAGGATCCTGGGATACGTTTGGATCGGCCAGATGAACGTGAACTTCCGAATGGTTCAGGAAGCGCTCGCGGTGAACTACTGCATTGCCCCGAATTTCCGTTACTGCGTCGATCTTGCGCGGATCACTGAGGCTAACGTCGAATCGGAGCGGGGCATTTACGGCGACTCCGGACCCGAGCTCCCGTACGAGTGGCGACGCCAGATGAGCGGCAGGCCGCACGAGAAGCTGGTCGGTAACATCTTCACGAAGCGCGTGTACCCGCCCGGATCGCTCGACCGCGTCCCGATCGGAGCGCGAGTTTTCTTCACCTCGCTCGAGCAAGTTCACTTTCCCTACTACGTCGTGGATTGAGGCTGACGGGCAGGCCAGGCGGTGCCCGGGCTTCTCTGGGGGGTTCCCGCTCATGAGTGCAGCGCGAAGCGGCGTTTTCCTGGGAGCGCTCATGATCCTGGCGATCGTCGCGTACGTCGTCACGCTTGCGGTCGCGGGGGGCCTGACGCCGGGCTACCGGCAATCGCAGCAGCTGATCAGTGAGCTGGGCCAGCTCGGAGCGCCCCACGCCGCCCTCGTCCGCGGGATGCTCATAGGAGTCGGCGTCATCGTCATCTCATTCGCGACGGCGCTGCACCGGAGCATCGGCGGAGGCGCGGGATCTCTCCTCGGTCCGGGCCTCGTGGGAGCGGTCGGGATGGCGCTCCTGTTGGGCGGTACCTTTCAGTGCGATCCGACCTGCGCTCCGGTGTCGTCCGCTGGTTGGACCCATGTCGTGACGGGCGGGCTCGCTTCGCTCGGAGCGCTCGCGGCTCCCTTCGTCTTCGCCCGGCGGATGCGGGTGGATCCGGACTGGACCCGGTATGCGGGCATGAGCTCATTTCTGGGCTGGATCTCACTCGCCGCCTTCGCGGCGGCGCTCGTGGCGTTCCCCGCCTGCGGAATTCCAGGAGTCGGTCAGCGGATCGCGACGGCGGTGCAGCTCGGGTGGGTTGGGTTCCTCGCGGTCGCGCTCATCCGTGTCGGCCGGTCCCGTGCCAGTCGAGGCGCCACTTGAGGTGGCCGCCTGGCCCGTCCGGGTTTCGCGCGCTCAGGTATCTCGGCTGGAAGCGCGACCTGATCGGTTTCGTCGAGCGCTGCCGGAGGGATTACGGGGGAGTTTGTGGAATCAGGTTCCCGGGGCTTCGCGGCTGCCTGATCAGCGATCCTCAGTACATTGAACGAGTGCTCGTGACGCACGCAAGCCGCACGCGGAAGTGGGAGATCGATCAGTTCCGCCTCTTGCTGGGGCAAGGACTTCTCACGAGCCGGGGCGAGCTCTGGAAAAAGCAGAGAACGCTGATCAACCCGGTCTTTTCTCCGGCTCGGGTGGGCGGGTATGCGCCGAAGATCGTCGAGCACGCGCTTGCCTGCGCGGATGGGTGGCGGAGCAAGACTGAAGTCGAACCGGGAGGCTCGCGTGAAGTCGAGATCTATGGTGAGATGCTGCGCCTTTCCCTGCAGGTGGCGGCATCGGCGCTCTTTGGCGCTGACGCCTCCGGAATCGCGGAGTTCATCGAGGAGACGCACGAGCTACTCGGCGGGCAGTTCGAAGGGGGCATGGCCGGCATCCCGATTCCCCTGAGCGTTCCGACGCCCGGAAACCTCCGCGCCAAACGGGCGATTCGGCGCCTGGACGCGGCCGTTCTCGGGCTGATCGCGGAGAGACGAAAGAACCGGACGGCCGGTACCGACTTCCTGGGCGCGCTCATCGCGGCTCAGGACGACTCGGGCGCCGGGATGAGCGATCAGCAGCTTCGGGACGAGTGCATGACGATGATCCTGGCGGGACACGAGACGACCGCGACGGTGCTGACCTGGACTCTCTGGCTTCTCGCACGTCACCCGGAGGCTCAGGCTCGGTGCGCCGAGGAGGCGTATCTCAAGAACGTGGTGAGCGAGTCGACGCGTCTCTATCCCCCGGTCTGGGCGATCGGCCGGATCGCGCTCGAATCCCTCGACCTGGGCGAGTACTTACTTCCAGCCGGAACGAACGTCGTGCTCGTTCCCTATCTCGCGCATCGCGATCCCGGGGTTTTCTCCGAGGCCGACGCGTTCCGGCCCGAGCGCTGGGATGATCCTGCGATCCGAGCCATTCCGAGGTGCTCCTACATTCCCTTCGGAGCGGGTCCGAGAAAGTGCGTCGGCATGAACTTCGCGGTGCTCGAGACGTCCTTGATTCTGCGAACGCTTCTCAGTCGATTCCTGTTCGAGGCTGTCGATGGCGAGCGTGTCGAGCTTCAGCCGGCGGTGACGCTCAGGCCGAGGGGCGGGATCAGCTTGAGAGTGACCCCTCGCGCAGCTTCCCTGTAGAAGCTCAGCGCCAGTAGGGACAGCGGTTGCTGAGGTCGAGCGTCGGCGGCTGACCGGGCCGGAGGCGCACGAATGGCTGGAGGTAGGGACGAGTCCCGATGTCCCTGATCACCCGCTGTTCGATCCTCGCGCGCTCGGCCGGAGTCCCGCGACCGAGAATGTCCTGAAGCTGCGTCACGTAATTCGTACATCCCGCGCAAACGAACTGGTTTCGCTCAGCGGGACTCATGCAGTAGAAGGAGCCGCCCCCGTGATCGTACATTTGCGAGAAATAGCCTTCGAGCTCATTCACCGCCTCGCGCGCACTGTCCTCGTCGTCGGTCGTGGCATCGTGAACGTGACCGTGCCCGGGCTGGTACGCGTGGCGAGCCTCGTGATCAAGCTCACTGTAGAGAAGGTGCAGCCCGCGCGGATTTGAAAGCTCGAACGCGCCCGGATGCAGCTCGAAGCGACTCTCCACGGTTCCGCCCGACAGCGCGTGGGTGGACGTCGTCTCGCTGAAAAGCAGGTACTTCGGATTGTTGCGGACATCCCACTGACCGAAGAAGCAGTTGACTCTTCCCGAGCCCCTCAGGAACCCTTCGGCATCTGTCATAGCGAGTTTCGTGTCGCGACCGGGCGCGGCTTCGCGGACGCGCCCAGCCAAGCGCGTTTGAAGTGCAGGGTAGTCCCAGGTCGAAGGATCGGGACTTCGTCCCGCCTGAGCCCGCACCCAGTCGCGTACGGTCCGCCCGACGGCTTCCCCGAACCCCTCCGGACGCCTCAAGGTGACGCTGCCTGGAAGGCGCGCCTCGAGGTAGCCTGAAAACTTCTCAGTCACGTACGCGCCGAGCATCTCGCCGTAGTCAGCCTGCGATCCCATGGAGGGCATTTTTCGGCAGGCCTCGAGGTTGCGAATCGCCTGCACGTCCGGAGTGTCGAAGACCGTCGTCGGCGTGAACCGCCCGCGAAGGTCCTCGTACGTGACGCCGTCCCGACGAGCGCGATGCCGGACTATTTTCTCGAAGAGGTCCATCTTTGCCGACTTGAGTGCTTCGGAGCGCACGTAAATCTCGCGGCAGGGCGCCGGCACCTCACTGGAGTCAGGTACGAGGCGCGTACTGATGGAAAGCCGAAGGCACTGGGTTCGATTCGCCAGTAATGCGGCATCGAGCTCCTGACTCCTCTGTCGAACCGTACTCCAGGCCGCCTCGAGACTCTCGGGGCCAGCGAGCAGTCCCTGGCAGTGAGCGGCTCTGCTGACCCGCTGCCCCTGATTGACGTCACGGCGCAGTTGCGTTGTTAACAGGTTCACCTGGTCGCGATCCGACCTCGACCATGCCGCTCCTGGCGTGCGCCGCGAAAGCCGGTCGAGCAGTTGATCGACCGAGGTGAGTAGCGTAGGCGAGACAGCTGCGCCCGGCGTGTGCGCCTGATCGCTCAGCGCGCAGAGTTCGACGAGGAGCGCGTCGGAGTTTTCATAATAGAGCGATGCCAATGCCGGATTTTGATACTGGCACACCGCTCCGGCACCTGCCCGCGCAACGGTCACGAACTCAGCCACGAGAGGAAGGAGACAAACGATCGACCCGATCGACCTGAGCCACACTGTTCCCATTATAGAGAAGGTGACGAGGGATTGTGTACTTCTCGGCCCAGGCTGATAAATCGAAGCAGTTCTATGACTTGAGGCGGGTGGAATGGGTTCGCCCCGGTGGCCAGCGGGGCTGAACCGAACGCTCAGACGATCCGCATTCTGACGGGCCTGCTGTGCCGAAGGGAGACGAGCGGAACGGGTCGA
>CAYJTX010000251.1:0-5668 GCA_964372615.1 uncultured Bacteriovoracaceae bacterium
GCCCTATCTGCTTTCGGTCTCCGATGAGATCCGCATTTACGAACCCGAGATCCGGCAGGTCACCGCCGAAAAGCACGTCGCCCCGCACACGGCCTGGGCGCTTGGGCTTTGGGCCGTGCTCACCCGCCTGAAGAAGCCGAACAGCATCAACTACCCGCCGGCGATCAGCGCGCTGGTGTCCAACCTCACTCCGATCGAGAAGGCCCGCTTCTACGATTCCGGAGAGATGCCGATCGCGCTCAGCGCCGAGGACCGCAAGGTGCTCCGGTCCGCGATCCGGCGCCTGCGCGAGGAGTACCTGAATATTCCCTATTATGAGGGACGGATGGGCGCGTCGGCCCGCGAGATGAAATCGATCCTCTTCGCGGCCTCGCAGAACTCCGAGTTTCCTTGCCTCTCCCCGCTCGCCGTTCTTCGGGAGATGGAGGAGTTCGTCAAGCGCGTGAGCGAGTACGAGTTCCTCAAGCAGGACGTCAAGGACGGCTTCCACGACACGGGCGAGTTCATCAACACGGTCAGGAACGAGTACCTGGCCCGCATCGACCGCGAGGTCCGCGACTCGATCGGGCTTTACGATTCCCAGCAGTGGGAGGAGTTCCTGCGCCGCTACGTCACCCACGTTTCTCTGGTGCTCAAGAAGGAGAAGATCAAGAACACGATCACGGGCAAGCTCGAGGACCCCGACGTGGCTCTGATCGAGGAGTTCGAAAAGATCGTCGAGGCGCCCACTGACGTCGCCGAACGCGACACCTTCCGCCAGAACATCATCTCGGCGGTCGGGGTCTGGTCGCTCGATCACCCGAACCAGCAGGTCGAGTATTCGCGAGTCTTTCCCCAGTTCTGGAGCAAGCTCGAAAAGCACTATTACGAATCGCAAAGAGCACTGCTCGCGAAGATGCAAAACGCCCTGCAGATCTATGATAAGGACAGCTCCGCCGAGGGGGCGACCGGGTGGGGTCAGGGAGCCGCCCGGCCCGAAGACGAGGGACACCGCCTGGCACTCAAGACCGTTGACAACATGCGTTCCCGACTGGGCTATTGCGAGCACTGCGCGCGCGAAGTCATCACCTTTCTGATGCGCCAGAGGTATTAGTTTTCCGAATGGCCAACGTCACTCACGACCTTCGCCCAAACCGCTATCTGGTGACTCACGCGGTCGGCCCGAACCAGGCCGGAACGCGGCTCGACTCGTTCCTGCGCGAACGGTATCGCAGGCGTTCCCGCGAGACGTTGAAACGAGCGATCGAAAGCGGCGCCATCACCTTGCGCCGGAGCCAGGGCCCGCACCTGACCGTCGGGCGTCTGAAGCCCGGCACCCAGCTGATACCGGGCGATGAGGTCCTGGTCTTGAGCGAGCGCAAGGCCGAACCGGAGGTGAATTTCCAGTACACGATTCTGTTCGAGGACGAGGGCCTTCTCGTCATCGACAAGCCCGCGAACCTGCCTGTGCACCCGGCGGGGCGCTACTTCTTCAACAGCCTCCTGATTCACCTGCGCACTCACGGGCACCGCGGGGCGGAGGCCGCTCCGGCGATCGAGATTCCCGCGCAGCGCGAGTACTTCCTCGTCCACCGAATCGACAAGGAAACGAGCGGCATCCTCGTTCTGGCCAAGAGCAGGGAAGCCTGCGTCGACGTCACCCGGCAGTTCGCGGCGCGAGAGACGGAAAAAAGATATCTGGCCGTAGTCCGGGGCATCCCCGCCGATCGATTTGAGTGCGCGCTCCCGATGAGAAGGGCGCGAAACTCCCGCATCGCGCTCCGGATGGAGCCCGCCTCGAGCGACGATGGCGGCCAGCCGGCGTACACTGAGTTCCGGCGGCTCGAGAGCGCCCGGGACTGCGCCCTCGTCGAGTGCCGCCCGCGTACGGGCCGCCAGCACCAGATTCGCGTGCACCTCGAGTCGCTCGGTCATCCGCTCGTGGGAGACAAGCTCTACGGCGTCGACGAGGAGTTCGCGCTCCTCTTCTTCGAGCGGGAGCGGCTCACCCCCGAGGCCGAAGCGCGCCTCCTGCTGCCCCGGCACGCCCTGCACGCGGCGGGCATTCGCTTCCGACACCCCCTCTCAGGGCGCCCCCTCGAGTTCGAGTCCCCGCTCCCGGCGGATCTGCGACAGTTCCTTGACGACCGCCATCTCCCTCCCTCGCGGCACACCGCGCTGCTAACCGCAGTCCCCTGTTCGAGGATGACGTGACGATCATCCGGTTTCGCCGAACGACCTGATCGCTAGCCGGGCCCCTGGGCGAAGTCGAACTCGTATGATGCCTCGTCTCCGTGTTCCGGATCCGGCCGAAGCAGTACCTGCCCGGTTCGGATCACGCCTCCACCCGTCATCAGCAGACCGAAGGTAACGAGCTCCGCGTTCTGGGGCACGTTGAGCGTGAGCTTGTACTTGTTGTAGCCCTGAATGCGCCGTCGAGCGGCTTCCTCGTCAAGAAAGTGATTCTTCGAGCCCAGCACCTTGCGAAAACCGTCCTCGACGCGAATCCACAGCACCGCGTGACCCACCACGTTCTCGAGCACGAGCGTGGCAGCGTACTTGAGTTTCCGGCCGCGGTACGGCGCCGCCGACGTCTCCCGCATGACCACCGATACGGTACGCTCGTCTGGCGCGGTCGACCGGATCACCGTTGTCTGCCGCCCCTTGAAAAGCAGGTTTGCATCCTTGGAGACCTCGATAGGTCCGCGCGTCCAGACGCCTTCTGTCGAGCTGCCAGCCCCCGAAGGCACGGGCCCAGCGGCCTCAAGCGTGCGCTGCCCTTCGTTCCTCAACAGTGCGATCAAACCCGGCCCGTCCGCGGCGCTCGACGCGGCCGCAGCACCCACCTTCGTGTCACGCTGGGTGGGGCTCCCTGCCAGCGCCGGCGAGATCGAGCAGGTTTCGGCCTTCGGCTGCGCCTCCGCTTCAGCCCGAGCCCGCGCTGCCGAGCAGGCAATGAGGGCGAGCACGGCCTTGCCTTCGACGCCCTGGAGGCGCTCGACTTCCTCTTTGCGCGCCAGAAGCTCGCTTCCGTCGAGCGCGAGCAGCTCCTCGGCCTTGCGGCGCGACTCGTGCGCCACATCCGCGTCGCGATCCCTCGCGCTCGGCCCCCAGATCGTCGCCGCGCCGACCCCCATGAGCAGGCCCGAAACGACTCCCGTGATCAGTGTGCTCAGGGAGGCGTTTCCAACCACCGACCGTCCACCTGTGTCGAGAAAGACGCCGGGTGCTCGAGGTACCGCTCGACCAGCGCCTCCCTCACGATCCCCAGATCGCGCACGCGTGGCACGCCAATGAAATCCCGGTAGCCCGAGCCGCCCGCCGAGAGGAAGTCCAGGGTCGTGACCGTGAACGCCCGACCCTCCGGCGGCTCCGTTCCCGACGCCGCGTCAAAGACAACTTCACCCTTCAGCGTCTCCACGCGTAGCAGCCGCGCCCGCTCGTCGGTGCCGCCGCTCGAGTGGGCGCAGTCACGGGCGAAGCGTACGCGCAGCCCGCTCTGCATGAGCGCTCCGTAACCGCCACAAGTCTTCAGCGAACGCTCGAGCAGCCGGATCACCGTCCGCGCGGGCATGGGCGCGACGACGACTCCCCGATTCGAAAAAGGCAGAACGCGGAAGAAATCCTCGTAGGAAACCTCACCCGCCGGCAGCTCGTCGCGAATTCCGCCGGTATTGATGAATGCCACATCCGCTCCAGCCACCTCACGAAGCGCGTCCGTAAGGGCGTTCGCCAGCGGACTTTCGGAGTACCGGTGCCGTCGCACGACTCCCTCCGTGTGCCCGACTCGTCGGCTCGCCAGCGGGGCCAGGCCGGCCCGCGCGCGCGCGATCTCCGCGCTCACAGCCGGATCCGGAGCGGCCGCCACGCCCTCATAGGCCGCCTGATCCGGCACGCCAGAGCCCGGTGGCGCCGCGACGACACGGCAGAACGCGCTCGCGGCTGCGTCACAGCGCCCGTGCAGGAGCTTCACGCCCGCCCATACTCGGGTCTTCTGCGGCAGCACTCGCCGCTCGCCCGCGTGCCAGACGAGATCCACGCGCCCGAAACGCTCCATTCCCGAGCCAGACTGCACGACCGGAACCTCGCCCGCGCGGTTGGAGTGCACGAAGTGCGTGTGGCCCGCGATGACGGCGTGAACCGCGCCGCTTCCGCCGAGCTCCTGCACACGCCGGGCGAACGCCGTCGCGCTGTCTTCCTTCTCGGTATCGCCCGAGTGAAGAAGGGCGACAAAGACGTCGGCCCTGCCCTGAAGCGCGCGGCGCGCGTCGGCATAAGCCTCCGCGGGGTCCCGAAAGCAGAGATCCGTCACGTTCTCGATCGTCGTCATCTCCGGCGTCCTCGGATGGTCGATTCCGATGAACGCCACTCTCACTCCGGCCGCGCTCTTCACTACGGACGGTGCGAGAAACCGCGGACGGCGCGCGCGGCGCCAGTCCACTTCCGACTCGCGACTCCGCGGGGCGCAGCCGCTGGCCGTCACGCCGTCCAGGGGCCTCCCCGAGCGATCGACGATCGAGTCCTTGAAGAACGTGTTCGCGCTCAGCAGCGGGAAGCGGGCCTGCGACACGAGCCGCTCGAGCGCGCCGCGCGGATTCTTGTCCTCGGTGCGCTCGCTTACCTGATCCTCGAGCCAGCCGATCGGACCGAAGTCGTAGTCGTGGTTGCCCGGCACGACCGCGTCGTAGCCGATCTCGCCCAGCGCGCGGAACACCAGCTGGCCTTCGTCGTAGTTGCTGAGCAGCGTACCCTGGAACTGGTCGCCCGCGTCCACGACGAGCACGCCCGAGTCCTTGCCAAGCCGCGAGCCCAGACCCAAGCGGATCGAGCGCACCACGCCCGCCCAGTGCGCGAGACCGCCCAAGGGGCCATCGGGAGTCGACTGCGCGTCGACCCCTCCGTGAATGTCGTTCGTCGCTAGAATCGTGACGAGCTTCTCGCCAGGCGCCACCTCTGAGGGACCGGCTTCGCCGCCCGGCATGGGCTCCTTCGCGTCTTGGCCACAACCTGCGAATCCGAAGCTCGCGAGGCCTAGCAGCACTACTCCGGACACGCCGAGGAATCTCCTCATCGCCCACTCTTCCGCTTCTTCTTCCCCATTTTCTTCCCACCCTTTAAGGCCACAAGCCGACGCGCCAGCTCGGCGAATCCCGCACCGCTCTCCGCCCGCGTGATCCAGGTGGGGGGACTTTTCAGCCGGTCCAGATACTGCCGAAGATTCGCCACTCCCACTGAGCGGGGGAACGCCGCGAACATCGGCTCGTCATTGGGCGAATCGCCGATGAAGAGCCATTTCTCGAGCGGGATCTTCCGACCCCCAAGGCCCGGCTGGCCCTGCGCGACCCAGTGCTCGAAGCCTCTTCGTTTGTCGAACTCACCAAACCACGCGTTCACGTGCACGCTCGAGAGCTTCGCGTGAGCACCCAGGCCCGCGCAGACCGCCAGGAGGGCGTCCACGTCCTCGCGCGGCCACGCAGGGACGTCCTCGCAGACGTCGATCGCGAGGTCGAACTCCCGGTAAGCCTGATCACTCGCCCAGCGCGCGTGAGGGAAGCGCTCGCGAATCTCGCGTCCGAGCTCCTCGAGCTTGGCCCGCCGGCTTTCCGCATCGGGCGCCCCGCCCTGTGTATCCATCCGGCGCCGAACGCCGTCCTGCATGAAAAACGTGAAAGCACCATTCTCGCCCACC
>CAYJTX010000252.1:0-4674 GCA_964372615.1 uncultured Bacteriovoracaceae bacterium
ACTGCCCATCTTGAGCATTTCCTCCGGAGGGCATCTTGATAGCCGAAGGATAACTGGACAGTTCTGACGACGGTAAGAGAGATGGATACTGTTGACCCAAATAACAAACAGATAAGTTTCGACCCACTTTCCGGGCGGGGCCGACTCCAGTCGCGCTCAGACCCTCCAGTTTTGGGGGCGCATTCCAGTGGGTAGGGCCGGCGGGGGAGCAGTGAAGCATTATTTCTCAATCGTGGCCCTTGTCGTATCCGCAACAGGTTGGGCAGCAGGTTCGAGCCCATCACCTGAGAGAGTGCTTCATTACGAGCCCACAGTTGTATCTCTGAGTGGAAAGTTGTCGCTAGAAACCTTCCCGGGCTCTCCTAACTACGAAAGTACCAAAGCTGGCGATCAGGCCGAGACATACTGGATATTGGACCTGGATCGGCCCATCTCTGTTTCTCCGAAAGGAGAAGACAAGGATGGACTCCAGGAGTCGGAAAAAGGCGTGCATCGACTGCAATTGGTGATGGACTACGAGAAGGTAGTCCCGAAAAAAATCGGCTTTAAGACAGGAATACGCATGAGGATCACCGGAACACTTTTTCACCGGATTTCTGGGCACCACCACACTCCGGTATTGCTGAACGTGATTAAGGCCGAGGCGGGCCCATAGCCATGTTCATTCGCGCTAACGAAACCGGGAAGCTGAGGGTCACGTATTGGCGCGAGGATGGATCGAGCGCTACATTCATTGGCGGCAAACGCACTTGGAGAAACAATAACCCCGGGAACATCATGGCTGGCAAATTCGCTAACACCCATGGGGCCATTGGCAAGGCGGGTGGTTTCGCGACTTTTCCAAGTCCTGAGATTGGCCATCAAGCGCTCATCGATCTTCTCAATACCCAAACCTACCAGCGCCTCTCGATCGAAGAACTCGTTAAACGGTACGCGCCTCCCAAGGAGAACGACACCAAGCGCTATCAGGCCATGGTGCGCCGGTGGACAGGTCTAGATTTAAAACGGAAGCTCCATAATCTCAGTGCGAAAGAACTTCTGAGTCTTGTCAGCGCGATCGAGCGAATGGAAGGCCGCGGGGAGGGGGAGATCATCGAGGCCCCAGCTCCTCAGGCGAAGAAAAAGATCTCAGCGGTTCGCAAGGACGCCAAGGGCACGATCGTGGGATATTATGTCGGTGGTCTTGGCTGGCTGGCTCAGGGTCCGGCGATCGATCTGGCGTCGAAAGGGAGGATCGACGCGGTGGTCGCAGTGTCACGCGCTGGCAATCCGTACCTCCGGACGAGACCAGATCAGAAGGCTGAGAACAATCTGAAGGCGATGGGATGAAGCCCCCGAAGATCGTTCGATGGGTGCTCTCGTCGCACGCGCTGAAACGTATCCAAGACAGAAAGATCAGCGCGGCTGAGTTGGCTGATCTGATCGAGCATCCCGACGTGGGAATGCCGCAGGGGCCAAAGTGGATACTGGCAAAGGCGTTTCTGAACAGAAGCGACAATCTGGTTGCGGCTGTATTGCTTGAAAGAAAGGAGCAGGAGCTATGGGTCGTCCTCACCGTAATGGTTCACTTCGAAGAAAGGTAGAGGCGCGCGACGAGTTTCCGCAGGTCCATGTGGACCGTGAAGCGGACTTTGCGTCGATTAAGCTCGCCCCTGGCGTAGAGGCTAGGTCTTACGCGAAAGGCGGCTTCGTTTTCTGCGAGGACAAGAAGGGTCGAGTGATCGAAGTCCAGGTCCTGAATCTGAGTGAGCTTCGAAAGAAAAAGGGTAAAGACGCCGCGTGAAAGTTTCGATCTACGTCCGTGTCAGTACGCAGCGCGTTTGATGGTCCGACTCGGGTGGTGGTGCTCGATGTCTGCGTATGATTGACGGCTGGGGTCAGGTTGAAAAGGCGGGGTACTCGCGCTTGCGGTTCGAAGAATTCCTGGGATGCCTTGTGTCAGCCACAGGGCCAAGACTCCGCTGGCGGTCGACGTCGGACAAAACGCGTCCACCTGGTTGATGATTGCGCAAAACGACGCCAGATCGTCCGCAGAGAGCTTTCCGGCGAGGCGCTCGGGCTCCGATCCTGTTGAAGTGTAATCGGGATCGGGATCGCGGCATCATCGAAGAACTTCAGGCCCCGTTCAGTCTGAGGCTACGCGCTCCTCGCATTGAGCCAGCGTGGCGAGATGTCGATAGGAGAGAAGCGCCATGCGAGCCGACCTCTCATTGCCTCTTGGGCCTCTTGGCCTCTTGTTTCTTGCCGGCGTCAATGCGTTGACTCTCCAGACGAGCACGGCGTCGAGCTCGCGTTTGCGCGCGGCGCGGCGGCAACTTGAGCAGGCTGCGCAGTTGCCGGTACAGCTCGATCCGGCTCACCGTCGCATGCGGCGTGTAGCCGTGCAGGTGGGTCTGGGGATTGAGGCCGGCGACGAATCGGCGGAGCATCCTCGTCTTGCCGCTGCCCGGTTTGTTCTGGTCTCGTTCGTCAGCTCGCTCGCTCTTAACCGCGAAAAAGGGCAGTTCGGACGCTTTATTCGCCGCCACCCGGCGGCATCTTTCCAAAAGGAACGTTCACCCTTAGTGTGGGTCTCATGACTAAAACTTCATGTCGGCTTGGTGGAGCCTTCGCACTCCATTGCGTACTTGTGGGCTG
This sequence comes from uncultured Bacteriovoracaceae bacterium, assembly GCA_964372615.1. Lineage (GTDB taxonomy): Bacteria > Bdellovibrionota > UBA1018 > UBA1018 > UBA1018 > CAYJTX01. The sequence goes on from CAYJTX010000252.1 coordinate 2,638, forward strand.
CGCTCAGTTCGGGCCGGTGCGGAAGGAACCGATTCCGGAGTTCTCGCTCCCGAAGGAGCAAAGCGTTCACACGGCTTACATCTTGGGAATGAAGACCAAGCTGACGACCAAGGCGCTCGCCGAGAAAGTCTCCACTCTTTTCGGGACTCAGCTCCTCATCGGCTCGGGGGGAGTTCAGGAGCTGCCACTTCCGCCGAGGGGGGGGCCGATCCTGCCGAAAAATCTGAGTTCAAGCATCTCGAAGGCGCTTGCGGCCAAGGGCGTGCCCGCCTGCACGATCGCGGCCACAGCACTCGCGAAGCCGGAGGTCGGCAAGAAGAACCTTTACAAGGGGGAATGCATCGGTGGGTGCGAAGGCGGCGAGAAATGCTCGATGGTGCCGGTCCACGACCCCAACTCGATGTGCTTCTGCCTGCCGCCCGAGGCACCTGAGCAGGTCATTCGGGCGAAGGGTGAGGTTTATCACGACCAATGCCACGCCGAGATCCCGCAGGAAAACATGCAACCCCCGGGAGTTGGCGACCCGACGAAAGAAATCGTCTGTCACGGCAGCTGCTCGACCGGCGAATGCAAGCCGGCGTCGGTCACCGTCGATTTGGGCGACGGATCCAGCGCCATCTATTTCATCTGCAGCTGCGGGGGCTAAGCCATGGCCAACAACTATCTCGGACAGATCTTCACGGCTCGGCCGGTCATCGCCGGCCCGGGAGATGACATTACGCTGACGATTTCGCCCGCCTCTTCGGCATCGTTTCTGACTTCGTCAGTCACGATGGCCGCGCTAGAGGACCCTCGGTCCGTCGGGCCCGGGGTGACGGGGTTCGTTTACTATCCGATGACCTATCGGATCGTGAACTCTACTACGATCATCTGTACCGTCCCTCCCGTAGCGGCCACGCCCCAATCCTACGGCATTCCGCCAGATGCGTACGTGGTCGTGATCGCGGCAGGGTTCGACACCGGCTACAGCAACATCGTGCAGATAGTGCCGCAGCCCCAGTCGCAGCCGGGCGTGGTTTCGGGTTTTCCGCTGGTGTCGGGCATCGTCCTGATATTATCGAACCTGAGCCTTCTTCTGGCGCGTCTTCTGAATCGGATGCTCTCTTTTTTAGGCGGAGTTTTCATGGCACCGGGGGCGACAACCCCCGCCCCGGGCCCGGGCGGAGTGGCCCCGTCTTCGGGTCCGAATGTCGAGCCAGCTCCCGAGAACCGTGACGGCGCCGACGCCCTTTATTTTGTTAGCGACCTTCACTTGGGGGATGGGACGACGACCGACGATTTTCACGACACGCCGACTTGGGGTCGGCTGATTGACTGGATCATCGCTGATGCGAAGCTCTTGGCTCGAAACGGGGTACACGAAGGCGCTCGGCTGATCCTGAACGGCGACATCTTCGACATCTGGGCTACAGGCCCGAACTCGATAAATGGCCAGATGGGGCCCTGCGATCTCGCTGACTATTCGGGCAGGATGAATCAGATCCTAGGGGCAAATCCTCGGTGGCTAGCTGCCTCGCGAATGTTTCTGGATACGAACGACGTGTCGACGAAGGTGGTCTATGTTCCTGGTAATCACGACGACGCAGTGGGTTTCCATCCCCAGCTCGTGAGCCTGCTGGCGTCGCAATTCGGCCCGAACTCCTCGAAGCTTTACAAGGGCAACGCGAACGGCGGTCAACAGTATGTCGACGAACACGGTTACCTTCTGGTTGCCGAGCATGGCCACATCGACGACAAGGTGAACGCGAACCCAAGAAACTTCCCTGCGCTTGGCGTGAACAATGTCACGAGCGGTCAGGTGTTGGTCGAGCAGTTCGTGAACTGGCTAGAGCTGAACGGGCCCGGGGTGCCGCCTTCGCTCTTGTTGAGTTCGCTTCCGCATATAGACAACACGGACCCGGCCGACGACTTTTTTACTTTCTTGGATAGTCAGCCAAGCGGACCGAATCGTCAGTACGCGAAGGACATCATTCGACAGTTTCTGAAGACGGTCGATGAGGCCGACATCGTCCCGGGTGCTTTAGCATCAGCGGCGCA
>CAYJTX010000252.1:4684-5652 GCA_964372615.1 uncultured Bacteriovoracaceae bacterium
GATGGGGGCGTCGAATAAGCTAAAGGCGGTGAAGCAGCTTTTTGGCCAGGGCGAGGCATCGCTGGATCAGGATCGTGCTGACAAGCTTATCGCGGGTACAGGCGTGTCGTTTCAGCCGATGATTGTGGGGCTGGGGCACACGCATGAGGCGGTGTTTCGAAGCCTGCCGAACGGTGGGGTGCATTTCAATACGAACACGTGGACACCGAAGTACGAGTACAGCGGCAACCATATCATCTCGGCGAATGAGCGGCGGGTGGGGCCTTTTTTCCCGGTGGTTCGGGTGGTGCGGCACGGACGGGGCAATAACAACCCGGCGACGGGAGTCGACGTATGGACGCATGGGTCGATCTCGGGTGAGAAGATCGTCAACACGAATCAGCTCAAGGCACGGGTGAATTATGTGAGGGTGAGGTAAGGGGACACGTTCGATTGTGGCGTCTTAGAGGGCGTGGCCAAAATCCGAGACTCCAACGCGAGTTCCGAAATCCCTGCGGTGCCCGGCGTTACGTAAGCGGTTCGGCTACTGCTGCGATATTGCGCGCTCCGGCCAAAGCCGGTGCCCCATTCTGGAGTCATGTCGGCTCCAGTTCCAGGGTGATGCCGACGGGAAGCTGCGGTCGCTCAGAAGACCATGAAGCAGGAGGCCAGAGCCAAGTTCGACGTTATCTGCTCCGTTGCTATCGGAACCCCGAATATTGGCCGCCACCTCTCCCCACCGCCCCGCATCACAATCTCCGACCAACCCCGCTCGTATACCAAAACACCCTTTTTACTATACGAAATTTCATGCAACACCATTTGCAACGATCTTTCCAAACGTTCGTAGTATGATGTGAACTGCAATAATACCCTGGGTCAAGCGAGGGACTTTTGGGCGGGCTCAAACACCGGCATGGATTAGATGAGTACGACAGGAGTTTAAGACCTGGGCGTCAGGCGAGTAAGAAACCCCAGTGATATCGAGC
>CAYJTX010000253.1:0-5643 GCA_964372615.1 uncultured Bacteriovoracaceae bacterium
TCGCATGTAAACGAGCCGTGAGGCTCGCATGTAAACGAGCCGTGAGGCTCGCGCACAAGGGTGTCGAAGGACGCGCTATTCAAACGCGGGCGTTCGCAAGAGTCAGCCATCGGGCCGTAGTCGAGCCATAGGCTCGCAAATCATGAGGAACGGCCCATGAGACGAAGTGTGGACCCTGGGGGGATGGTCCCCCCAGGGTGTCACTGGCCTGTCCGGAACGACGGACTTGGGTGGGTACCCAGGATCCGCCGGCGGGCCGCGAAAAACCGAGCGCCGCCCGTTCCCATGCGGACGGATGCTCATTTCATGAATCGGCACGGATGCCGGCCGCGTCCCATGGAGGGCCGCGGGCTTTCAAGGATGAGGAGCGCTTATGAATGGAGGCTAGTATGGGGTTGCGAATTGCCACAAACACCACTGCGCTGAACGCTCAGCGACAGATGGCGAATACCAGAATGCACTTGGACAAGGCGCTGGAAAAGCTTGCCAGCGGCAGCCGGATCAATCACGCCGGTGACGATGCCGCCGGACTTGCGATCAGCGAAAATCTGCGAGCCCAGATCAGGGGCATCCGGCAGGCCAAACGAAACGGCCTGGATGGAGTGTCGTTGATTCAGGTTTCCGAGGGTGGTCTCAACGAGATCTCCCACATGTTGGTGCGCCTGCGAGAGCTGGCGATCCAAGCCGCCTCGGATACCATCGGCGACACGGAACGCCAGTTCGTCGATCGCGAGTTCCAGTCGCTCAAGCAGGAAATCGACCGGATCGCGAACGTCACGCAGTTCAACGGCAACCCGCTGCTGAACGGCAAGGCCGGGATCTTTGAGATCCAGGTCGGAACCCACAACAACCCGATCCTCGATCGCGTCGTCTACAACGGCGAGCGGGCTGACGCGTCCCTCGACGCGCTCAAGCTCGGGGGCGAAAGCGTGGCCACCAAGCAGGGCGCCCAGCTCAGCCTGGCGGTCATCGACGACGCCCTGATCCGGGTCAACAGCATCCGCGCCGATCTGGGCGCCATGCAGAACCGGCTTCAGTCGACGATCAATAACCTGGCGATCACCGACGAGAACCTCTCGTCCGCGAACAGCCGCATTCGTGATGCGGACCTCGCGGAGGAAGTCACCGAGCTGACCAAGCAGAACATCCTGATGCAGGCAGGCATCTCGGTTCTGAGCCAGGCGAACAACACCAACTCGTCAGCGATCAAACTCCTGACGTGACGAGAGGGCGAACGTCTCTGGGAGCGCCACCGGGCCAAAAGGCTCGGGGGTCCCCAGGGAAGATCGAGATGAGCCGGGGCGACCGCGTGCCCGCGCATGGCGGGCGCAAGGCGGAGGTGCGTGTCGAGCCGAGGGGCCCGTGCGCAAACGAGCCGAGGGGCCCGTGCGCAAACGAGCCGAGGGGCCCGTGCGCAGAAACAAGGTCACTCCGATGACCTGGCACCACGACCGAGCAGGCCCCCGAGCCTGTGAGGGACGACTAAAAAGGAGACGCAAATTGATGAAATAATGTGAGCGCTATCGCGGCCCGCGACCATGGCCTGGTACGGGTGTCGCATTGAGCGCCTGACGACAACTGAACGGCAGCCAGTGGATAGCGCGGAGCCAGCCCTCCGGGGCCTCCCCTACTCGAAGCCCGCAGGCGAAGCCTGCTTAAGCTAGATCGAATGGGAGGCCATTCAGGGGCTGGCGCCATGAAGCCGGGAGGGTACCCGGCGGGATGCCGATCGACGATTGCGGGTGCGGAGTTGAGGGGACATGGCGTGCCCCAGAGCGAATCGAGCGCGCACGGAAATTCCGTGGCGCTGAAAAGGAGAGAAATGGTTTCCGAGCGATGGGCCGGGGTCTGTTGCACCCGGTTGGAAAGGAGGAGAGTCCGTGGCGAATGGGCATCAGCTTGCCGCTCCGCCCGACCGCGTGCACAAGCGCGCCGGTCGTGAACGAGAGCGAACGCGAACGGCTCCCCCTGAGCCTCGCTCGAAAAAGTGTAGTCGCTTGCGCCCTCGGGGCGGAGGCGGCGACAGGCCCACCCTTGGCATGGGGCTACGGGTGGTAGAAGTACAAACCAAGCACGCGGGCATGGAGGCCTGGGCCTATTACGGAAAATAGAACTCTTTCACGAAGGAAAGCACCATGAATGGAGGCTGACAATGGGGTTGCGAATTGCAACGAATACCACTGCGCAGAGCGCGCAGAGGCAGATGGGGATCACTCGCCTGAGTCTCGACAAGGCGCTCGAGAGACTCGCGAGTGGCAGCAGGATCAATCACGCGGGCGATGACGCCGCGGGATTGGCGATCAGCGAGAACCTGAGAGCTCAAATCCGAGGACTCAGGCAGGCCAAGCGGAACGCGTCCGACGGCATCTCGCTGATGCAGGTCACGGAGGGCGGTTTGAACGAGATCTCGAACATCCTCATCCGACTTCGCGAGCTGGCAATCCAGGCAGCGAGCGATACGATCGGCGACACCGAGCGGCAGTTCACCGATCGAGAGTATCAGTCGCTCAAACAGGAGGTGGACCGGATCGCGAACGTCACGAACTTCAACGGACTGCCGCTCCTGAACGGCAGGGCCGGGTTGTTCGAGATCCAGGTCGGGACCCATAACAACCCGATCCTCGACCGGGTCGTCTACAACGGTGAACGGGCGGACACCTCCCTCGATGCCCTCAAGCTGGGGGGAGAGAGTGTGGCCACCAAGCAAGGTGCCCAGCTCAGCCTCGCCGTGGTTGACGACGCTCTGATCCGAGTGAACAGCATTCGCGCCGACCTGGGCGCCATGCAAAACCGGCTTCAGTCGACGATCAATAACCTGGCCATCAGCGACGAGAATCTCTCGGCCGCCAACAGCCGGGTTCGAGACGCCGATCTGGCGGAGGAGGTGACGGAGCTGACCAAGCAGAACATCATGATGCAGGCAGGCATCTCGGTGCTCGCTCAGGCCAACAGCACCAATTCGTCCGCGCTCAAGCTGCTGAGCTGAGATCTCTGACCAAGGATGGTAGAATCGGGTAACTGAAACCGAGGAGAAAAATGCGACCATCCACGCCCAGGGCAAGGGACTAGAAACGACAGGGTCGAAAGGACTCGCGTTTCTAGCTCCCGGCCAGGGCGGGCTCAGGGAAGCTCGGAAGGGAAAATTGGCGTCGTCGAGAGCCGTCCTCATCATTGGAGGAAGCGGATTCATTGGAACTCACCTCGCGCTTCGGCTTCGGGCGGGTTTCAAGGTCTTCGCGACCTACAACACGAAGCCCCAGGTGATACCCGGGGTCACGTTCCTGCCGGTGAACGTAGCCAACCGGAACTGGGTAAAGCGCGTGGTCTACACGGCTAAGCCCGACGTGATCGTGTTCGCGGCGGGAAGCAACAGCCTCGAGTGGGCGGAGGCGAATCCGCGCGAGGCCGAGCGAATCCACACAGGAGGCGCCGCCACGGTTTCAAACGTCGCGGAGATCCTTCAGCCGAAGTTCATTTACCTCTCGAACTGTTATGCATTCGATGGACATCGCGGCAACTACCGCGAGACCGATATCATCCTGCCCTCGTCACAGATCGGAAAGGCGAAGGTGGGAGGAGAGAATTTCATCCGAGGCAAGTCCCTCAATTACGTGATTATCCGCAGCAGCCCTCTTTACGGAAGAGGCAATGGGCTGCGGCTTTCGCTGCTGGACCGGCTCAGAACCCGCCTGGACCGGGGAGAGAGGACGGAAGTCTCCACCACGGAGTATCATTCATTCGCGCCCGTGAGCGGGCTCGTCGACCTGATCGAGCGGCTCGTTGACGGCGGGCTTAAGAACAAGATCATCCATTTCGGAGGCCTGACCAAGACGACTCACTACGATTTCGCTCGGACCTTCGCCAGCCGCTTCGATTACGACCCGTCGCTCATCGTCGTACGCAGAACTCAGTATCACGACAAAAGTAAGGAAATGATCGAGGCCCACACCTTCGACTTCTCGCTCAACTCGACTCACGTCACGGAGACGCTAAAGCTCAAGCCCCTTCTCCTGGAGGAGGGCTTTGATCTGCTCGATCAGCAGCTGGTTGCTCGCCTTTGAACGCTGAACATCCCGGGTCGCCCGCGCGAATTCCGCAAAATAGAACCGCGCTACCTGGTCGGCCTGAATGCGCTCGCCCTGAAAGGTCCAGAAAACGTCGCGAAACGGGCCGACCTGAGCGACGAGCTCCTGCGCCTCAGCCGTTCCCGAAGGCGGCTGGCCACCTTTGACCGACACCAGCGGCTGACCGTCGACCGCGATCGCGTTGCGCTGGTGCTGCGCGAACGAAAGCATGACGATACCGTGAGCGGAATTCGTGACCACGAGCTTGATCTGGTTCCGAAAGACCATGAAGTCGGCAGCGGCCTGGGCGACGCTGTAGACCTTCACCTCTTGAAACCTCGCACCGTTTTCGGAATAAGCGTTGAAGACCTTGGCGAACTCGTTGAAGCGCTCCCGAAGCTCGGTCAGAAAATCGATCGTACTCTCCTCGACCAGCTGCTGGGGATCGAAGGATCGACCCAACTGCAGCAACTTCTCGGCCTCCGGATGCACCTCGGCACGCGCGAGCTCGTGAATCCAGCCCTGCTGGGACGGCAATACTTCCTTGAAATTCGCCATAGCGTGAAAACCCCGACTTCCCGGCGACACCCGTTCGGCGTCTGCCCCCACTGAAGAATTCTAGTTTCCACCGACGGAAGATGTCAAACATCAGCTGCCAAGAGCGGACCTAACACACTGCGTTTGCTGGAATTGGAATTTCGAGCCCGAAGAAGAGCGAGAGGGGCGAATGAAATAAAAGGGCTCCGGGGATGGCGTTGTCAATCGGAACCCCAGAATCATTAAGTGGGCGCCGTATGACAGCTTCAGGCTTCCTGGTCGAGCCAGGCATGCACACCACTGTCAGTGACAGCCCCCTGGGCAATTGACTGTCGGGTCCGAATGCGTTCACCAGCCCCGGAGCTACAAACAGTATAGACCCCAGCTTCGGCAATTCCAAGCACGTGCGCCCAATGTTGAGAGTGTTTCTTTGAAGCCCACTGAGGCCCTACCCGCAGCGGGATTACCCAACGAATCCAAATCCCTGTCGCTTTACAGGGAGATTCTAAAATGACACACTTGGAAACGCCATGGCATCGGCCAAGAAACTTCTCGTCGCCGACGATAGCCTCACGATCCAGAAGGTGATCCGACTGGCGCTGTCAAATGAAGGTTACGAGATTCAGGCGGTCTCGGACGGGAACGACGCCATCCAGCAGATTTCTCTCTTTCGGCCGGACGTGGTTCTGGTGGACGTTTCCCTGCCTGGCAAGAGTGCCTTCGAGGTCAAGAAGGCGGTCAACGAGCAGGGTGATTTCGACGACGTTCGATTCGTCCTCATGTCGAGCGCCTTTGAAAAGGTGGACGAAGCGCAGTCCAAGGAAGTCAGATTTCACGGTCGTCTGACTAAGCCCTTCGATCCAGTGCACCTTCGGTCGGTCTTGACGTCCGTGCTTTCACAAGTGACCGCGAAGAAGTCCGAGAAAACATCTCTTCTCCAACGACCAGAGAGCAGCGACGGTCCGATTCCGGTCAAAACGCCTCACCCTCCAGTTGAGAAGATTGCGCTCACTCCTCCCGAATCCCCCTTCCCCTTGAAAGG
>CAYJTX010000254.1:0-5642 GCA_964372615.1 uncultured Bacteriovoracaceae bacterium
GTGTCATCGCTGCGGGCTGTGTTGCCAGCTCATCTACAAGTGCCCCTTCCTGGGCCGCGACGGCCAGAACCTTCCCTATTGTCGGATCTACGGCGACCTGAGGCCGACCAACTGCCGCACCTATCCCTTCGACAAGACGGACTCCGAGATTCCGACCTGCGGCTATACGTTTAAATCATGAGGCTCGTGCACGGAATCCAGCAGCTCGGTGACCCACCTGGGCGTACGGTCGTGACGATCGGGAACTTCGATGGCGTGCACCTGGGCCACCAGGCGATCCTCCGGCTCGCGCTCGAGAAGGCCGGCCAGCTGCGCGCGACCTCGGTCGCTTTCACGTTCAGGCCCCACCCTCGAGTCGCTCTCAATCCGGAGACGCCGGTCGCGCTCCTTTGTACCTATGACGAGAGGCTCGAGCTCCTCACGGAAAGCGGCCTGGCTTTGACTGTCGAAGAGCCCTTCGGGCGCGAGTTCTCGCGCACGTCTCCGGAGCAGTTCTTCACCGATGCGCTCCTGCGCCGGCTCAGCGCCCAGGCCGTGGTGGTCGGCTACGATTTCGCTTTCGGCAAGGACCGGCACGGTCACCTCGACACGCTCGAACGGCTCTGCCGCCGGGACGGGGTCGAGCTGACGGTGGTTCCTCCGCTGCGAGTCGATGGCGAGGTCGTGTCGAGCTCTTCGATCCGCAAACATCTGAAGGCCGGGGACGTGCCTCTGGCAAACAAGCTGCTTGGCAGGCCCTTTTTCTACCGGGGCGTCGTGCTTCGGGGCGAAGGCAGGGGAAGGAAAATAGGGTTTCCGACTGCGAATCTCGGACCGGAGGGCAAGCTCGTGCCCTCTTTCGGGGTGTATGCCACGCGATCGATCGTCCGCCCGCCCTCGGGGAAGGCGCTCGAGTTCCTGAGTGTCACGAATATCGGCGTGAGGCCGACCTTCAACCCGTCGAACGTCGAGCCGACGATCGAGACGCATCTCTTCGATTACGCGCCGACCTGCAGGCCGGACGGACCGGTTCTCCGGCACGCGGACGGCTACCCGGAAATCGATCTCTACGGACTCCGGCTCGAGGTCCGGTTCGTGCGCCGGCTGCGCGAAGAGCGGAAGTTCGCGGGAGTGGATGAGCTCAGACGTCAAATCTCCACCGACGTAGAGTTGGCGCGCGCCGCGCTGACTTGACAATAATTGTCACTGAGCCGGACAATTGAGACGTGTCCCGGCAGCTGGCCGATCTACTCCTCAAGGATAAGATCATTTCGCAGCCGCAGTTCAACGAGGCTGTGGCCGCGGCAAAGGCGGGCAAGAGCCACATCCGCTTCCTGATCGAGCAGAAGTTCGTCTCGGAAACCAAGCTCCTTTACTACCTCAGCCAGAAGTTCGGGCTGCCCAGCATCAACCTGGCGAAATTCGAGGTGAGCCCCGACATCCTCCGGCTGGTCCAGCCGGACACGGCCCGGAGGTGCGGCGTGATTCCGATCCAGGTCGCGAAGGGCACGATGGTCGTGGCGGTCTGCGACCCGGCCAATATGGGGCTGATCGACGACCTCAAGTTCAAGGTCAAGATGAACGTCGAGGCGGTGCTCACGACGTACTCGGCCTTCGACGCCGCGCTGGCGAAGTACTACGGCGGGGCCGCGTTCGTGGGTCAGGCGATCGACGCTTACCAGAAGGACGCCAAGAAGCTCGGCGCCCAGGGGGAGGGCGAGGACCAGGGGATCCAGCTCGTCGAGGTCCACGACATCGACCCGACGGACGCCGCCGAGGATGCGCCAGTCATCACGCTGGTCAACGGGATTCTCGCCGAGGGTATCCGCCGCATGGCGAGCGACATCCACGTCGAGCCCTACGAAAAGCGCTTCCGCGTGCGGATGCGAATCGACGGGACTCTGCACGAGATCGCGCAGATCCCGACCGAGCTCAAGCGCGCGGTGGTCGCGCGCTTCAAGATCATGTCGCGCATGGATATCGCCGAGTCGCGCGTGCCGCAGGACGGCCGGATCAAGCTCAAGACCGGCGGGACCGAGATCGACTTCCGGGTGAACTCCATGCCGACTCTCTTCGGCGAGAAGGTCTGCCTTCGGATGTTGAGCAAGGGAAACCTTCAGCTCGACCTGCTGAAGCTCGGCTTCGAGCAGAAGCAGCTCGACACCTTCAAGAAGGGCATCTACGCGCCCAACGGCCTGGTCCTGGTCACCGGGCCGACCGGCAGCGGGAAGACCACGACCCTCTACTCGGCGCTGACGGAGCTCAACCAGGTCGCCGACAACCTCTCCACCGCGGAGGATCCGGTCGAGTACAACCTCGACGGGATCAACCAGGTCCAGGTCAACAAGGACGTGGGCCTCACCTTCGCGAGCGTGCTGCGCGCCCTGCTCCGCCAGGACCCCGACACGGTGCTCGTCGGCGAGATCCGGGACTACGAGACGGCGGAGGTCGCGATCCAGGCGGCGCTCACCGGCCACCTGGTGCTCTCGACCCTGCACACGAACGACGCGGCAAGCACGATCACCCGGCTCATGAATATGGGCATCGAGCCCTTCCTCGTGGTGGCCTCGCTCAACACGATCGTGGCGCAGCGGCTTCTTCGCACGGTCTGTGCGAAGTGCAAGGTGGAGGAGGCCGTTCCGAAGCAGAAGCTCGTCGAGCTCGGCTTCTCGGCCGAGGCGGCGAACCAGCTCAAGACCTACACGGGAAAGGGTTGCCCGACCTGCAACAACAGCGGCACCAAGGGCCGGGTCGCGATCTACGAGGTTCTCGAGTTCTCGGCGGCACTCAAGGAGATGGTCATCGCCGGAAACAGCGCTGCCGAGATCAAGAAGCAAGCGACGAAGGAAGGAATGAAGACGTTGCGCCTGTCGGCGCTCACCAAGATGGCCGAGGGGCGCGTATCGCTCGAGGAAGCCCTCAGCTCCACGATGGAGACCTAGAAAAATGGCGAAGATCCCGTTACCCGCACTTCTCAAGACGATGGTCGATCAGGACGCCTCGGATCTGCACATCACGGTCGGAGTCCCGCCCGAGTTCCGAATCCAGGGGAAGATGGTGAAGGTCAAGTCCGAGCCGCTCGGCCCCCAGGACACCAAGGAGCTCTGCTACTCCGTCCTGACCGACGCGCAGAAAGGCGAGCTCGAGAAGACGCTCGAGATCGACTTCTCTTTCGGCATCAAGGACATTGCCCGCTTCCGGGGCAACTGCTTTTATCAGAGGGCGGCGGTGGCGGGGGTCTTCCGAAGGATTCCGATCACCATCCCGGATTTCGAGTCGCTCGGTCTCCCGATCCAGCTCAGGAAGGTCATCAAGCGGCCGAACGGCCTGGTCCTCGTGACCGGCCCGACCGGCAGCGGCAAGTCGACCTCGCTCGCCGCGCTCATGGACCTGCTCAACCGGGAGGAGTACGGCCACATGATCACGGTCGAGGACCCGATCGAGTTCGTGCACCAGCACAAGAACTGCATCGTGAACCAGCGCGAGGTCGGCCAGGACACGCGGACCTTCCAGTCGGCCCTCAAGCGGATCCTGCGTCAGGATCCCGACTTCATTCTCGTCGGCGAGCTTCGGGACGTCGAGACGATCGAGATGGCGCTGACCATGGCCGAGACGGGTCACCTGGTCTTCGCGACGCTGCACACGAACAGCGCGATCCAGTCCATCAATCGGATGGTCAACGTCTTTCCGCCGCACCAGCAGCCGCAGATCAGGCAGCTCCTCTCGTTCACCCTCCAGGCCGTGATGTCGCAGTCGCTCATTCCGAAGAGCTTCGGCCCGGGCCGCGTGATGGCGTACGAGCTGATGCTGCCGAACATGGCGATCCGAAACCTCATGCGCGAGGACAAGGTCCACCAGATCTACTCCCTCATGCAGGCCGGCCAGGAGGAGACCGGCATGAACACGATGAACCAGTCCCTCGTCAACCACGTGCGACAGGGAAACCTCTCGAAGACGGACGCGATCGAGAACGCCAACCTGCCCGACGAGCTGATCAAGCTCCTCGCGTCGGTGCCCGAGCGCCGGTAAGCGATGCCGGACTACCAGTACCAGGGCGTCGACAAGCAGGGCAAGAGAGTGGAGGGCAAGCTCGCGTCCGGGAGCGAGGGGGACCTGCGCATGGCGCTTCGGGGAATGGGCATTCGCCCGACCCGAATCAGTCAGGTCGGTGCGTTGAATACGGATCTCGGCACCCTCATCAAGGGCGGCGGGGGGAGGGTGAAGCTCGAGATCCTCGTGACCTTCACGCGGCAGCTCCAGGTACTGATCGGAGCCGGCGTGCCGCTCGTTCAGGGTCTCGACATGCTCGCCGAGCAGACGCAGGACCGGACCCTGAAGAGCATCGTCTCGGCCGTCAAGGAGAAGGTCTCCGGCGGCGCCTACTTCTGGGAGTCGATCGCCGGATATCCCAAGACGTTTCCGAAACTCTACGTGGCGCTGCTTCGCGCCGGCGAGGCCTCGGGCTCGCTCGACCAGATGCTCAAGCGCCTGACGAGATACCTCGAGGATAACGACCGCCTGGTCAAGCTCCTGAAAGCGGCCATGATGTACCCGATTGTCGTCATCTCGATCGGGATCGGAGTAGTCACCGCCATGCTGATGTTCGTGATCCCCAAGTTCGAGCAGCTCCTCGTCTCGAGCGGGCAGGAGCTGCCGGGGCCGACGAAGTTCGTGATCGACCTCTCCCATTTCCTGGTCGATAACGCGCTCTATCTCGGCGTCGGGGGCCCCCTGATCATCTTCGGAACGATGCGCTACCTGCGAACTCCCGAAGGCAAAGCCTTCATGGATCGCGTGCTCTTTCGCATGCCCCTCTTCGGGACGATCGCCCAGAAGGCCGGCGTGGCGAGGTTCACGCGGACGATGCAGACGCTTCTCGCCTCCGGAGTCAACCTCATCGACGCGATCGACATCTGCAAGTCGACCATCGACAACGCGGTCCTGGAGGCGTCGGTCGCGAAGATCCGGGCGGAGGTGGAGGCGGGGAAGACGCTGGGGGGCGTCATCGCCAAGCTCGATGTTTTTCCGAAGATGGCGGTCCAGATGATCTCCGTCGGCGAGTCGACCGGCGCCCTCGACAAGATGCTCGAGAAGGTGGCGGACTTCTACGAGGCCGAGGTCGAGGCGCTCGTCGGGGGGCTCACGAAGCTCATCGAGCCGATCGTCCTGGTCTTTCTCGGCGGTGCCGTCGGAGGCCTCATGATCGCGATGTACCTTCCGATCTTCAAGATGGCGGGGGGAAGCAACGAGTGAGCGCGCGGCCGATCCTGGGCGACTCGCGGGCGATCAAGGAGATGATCCAGCTCATCCACCGGGTCTCCCCGACGAAGACGAATATCCTCGTCATCGGCGAGAGCGGGACCGGCAAGGAGCTCGTGGCGCGGCTCATCCATGACTTCGGCCCTCTCAAGGGCAAGCCCTTCGTGCCCGTGAACTGCGGAGCCATACCGGAGACGCTGCTCGAGAGCGAGATGTTCGGGCACCGCAAGGGGAGCTTCACCGGCGCGATCGCGGAGAAGCCCGGCCTCTTCGAGGCGGCGAACGGCGGGACGCTTTTTCTCGACGAGGTCGGCGAGCTGCCGCTCGGGATGCAGGTCAAGCTGCTGCGGGCGATCCAGGAGCGATCCTTCCGGAAGGTCGGCGGAACGGAGGACATCCGCGTC
>CAYJTX010000255.1:0-4456 GCA_964372615.1 uncultured Bacteriovoracaceae bacterium
ACGAAGTCGAAGTAGGCGCGGTAGGCATCCATCGCGCGCTCGGAGTAGGCAGGCGACGCAGCCCCCTTCGCCTTCTCGCCCTGGGTTCCCAGCTGAGAGTCCCGCCCCAGGCCCGAGCCCAGAATCGCGGCGCCGGCAGGTACGGGATCGCTCACGACGACCCAGGTCCGATCGGCCTGGGCCTCGAGCTCGAGCGTGATCCGAGCCACATCTCCGCGGCTCCAGACCCCGCTCGTCTTCTGGAAGACGGGCGTCCACTTCTTCGACCGGATTCGGTAGCCCGTCCCCCAGGGTTCCTTGAGGGGAATGGCCGCGAGCGACTGGATTGTGGCCCACGGGCTGCCCTGGCCGGGATGGCGGACTTCGAACTTCCCGGGTTCGTTCCACGGGAAAAAGAGGGTGCCCTCGGCGGGCGATTTCCCCCAGTCCAGGGTCTTCTGGACTCCGGCGTAGCTCGCCTCCGTCACACCCGAGACGGGAATTTTCTCGAACGCGCGAGCGAACTTCTCGACCGCGAGCACGCCCCAGGCATTGGCGAGCGTCAGGTCCCAATGGCCCCGCTTCTGCCGCTCGAGGGCTCCGCGGAGAATTCTCGGCGCGTCTTCCCGCCAGCCCGGAAGGTCGTGGACCGCCAGGAGGAACCGGTTGGCGTTCAGGTCGTGTGAGATCATGAGCCACCAGAGGGCGTCCATCGCCTCGGTCGAGAAGCTCATCATCGACCCCTGGAAGTTCAGGCGCGCCTTGAGAATGCTCTCCGCCTTCTCGAGGCGCGCGCCTTCCGCAATGGCGGGAGCACGCCTCAGGACCCCGTACCAGTCGATGACCGCTGAAGTCGGCCAGAGCTCAGGCTCCAGCATGATCGAAGAGACGAGCTTCGGCTCGGCCTCTCCGTGGCGCGAAAGCGCCTCGAGCGCCGCCATCTTGCGGATCGACAGGTCCGCCGTGGGCATCTCGGACCCTCGCGAGATCCTGCCCTCGAGGAAGCCCTTGAGCCCGCCGAGCATCGCCCGCCTCGGCGCCTCGGGAATCGCCCAACCCGCCTCGTGAGCGATCGAAAGAACATACGCCGTGAGCGAATCACTTCCCCACCGAACTGACGGGAAGTACTTCGCCAGACCGTCACCATCCAGGTAGGCCGGAAGCTCGGCCATCAGCGCCTTCCACTGCTTTTCTTCCCGAAGCGCAACGGCGCGCGAGACCTTCTGCTCCAGGCAGGTGAAGGGATACTTCCTCATGTAGTCACGAACTCCGTGAAGCCCCGTGGCGAGCGAGGACTGGAGCGCGAGCTGCACCCCGCCCCGGCCCGGCAAGGCGTCGTTCGGTCTTTCCACCGGCCAGCTCTGAGCTCCCGATACCTGCGCGAGCGTGGCTTGAAGGACTCTCACAGGCACGGCCGGAGCGACCTTCTGCCAGACCTTGACCCGGTCCGAGGCCTTGCCACCCTTTTCGCGAGCCTCGAACTCGTACTCGGACTTCTCGACCCCCACGGGCACGCCGACGTTCCAGGCGGTCGTCTTGGCTTCGCCCGGCTGCAGCGTCAGGCTCCTCGGCTCAAGCGCCGCCTTCGGCTCCAGCCGCTTGCCCGAAACCGCGACCTCCATCGCCTTCGCGGTGGTGTTGCGCACGGTCACCTCGGCCGCGAAGCGGTCACCTTCGCGCGCGAAGGGGCTCAGCCCCGAGAGGACCATGAGATCCTGCGTGACCCGGATGCGCGAGGAGCCGGTGCCGAACCGATCGAGACCGGCCGTGGCTACCGCCACGATCCGAAAGCTCGTCACGGAGTCGTTGAGCGGGATCTCGACCTGCGCCTCCCCGTCCGCGTCCAGCGGAACGCGCGCCTTCCAGAACAGGAGCGTGTCGAACATCTCACGCGTGGGCGCCCGCCCCCCGTCTCCCCCGCTCGGCTGCGCCTTCAGACCGAAGTGCCGCTTGCCGACCACCTGCGTCTGGGCCGTGGAGGTCCGCACCTCCTGCCCGCGCGGGCTCATCATGCCGGTCAGCAGATCCCAGCTCTCGTTGGGCTTGAGCTCCAGCAGTCCCTCGTCGACCGCCGCGACGATGGCCTCCGCGTTCGCTCCGGGAGCCCGGCCATCCGGGCCACGGACCCGGATGCGGGTCTTCGCCTTCTCGCGAATGCGATACACCTCCCGCTCCGGCGCGACGCTCACTTGTAGACCGTGCGCCTTCCAGCCCACCTTGAGCTCGACGTACCCGAGGCGAAACGCGGGCTTCCCGAGATCGACGAGCGCCGTCGGCTGCACGTCTCCCACCCGGCCCCTCACGGCCAGAACGGAGACGAAAACATTCGGTGCGTAAGCGGCTTTCACCGGCACTTCCACGATGGGCTTCGATGCCGAGACCGGCACGGTGAAGGCATCCCATACGCCTTCCCGCTCGACCGTCACCAGGGCCAGCGCCTCACGAAACGGCATCCGGATCTGAAGCCGGGCGGTATCGCCGGACTCGTGGCGGTTCGCCTCGGCCAGCACATCCATCCGATCTCCGTCGCTGTTCTCGAACCACCAGGGTTCCTGATCCCAGAGCCAGGTGGAGAGATGAGCGAAGCTGCGGCGGCCCGCTTCGTCCTTCGTCGTGGCCTGGAAGAGCACCTGGCCCGTGGCCGCGGCCTTGCCTTCGCAAGTCAGCTTGCCTGCCGAATCCGTCTCGCCGCCGCAGAACTCCCCCAGGCTCTTCATCTCGCTCCGGTGCTCGTAGGCATAGAAGCCCCCCACCACCTTCTTGCGATGCGAGTAGGTCTTGCGTTCGAACATCTCAACCGTGACGGGCGCTCCCGCGACTGGCTTGCCCGCGGGATCGACCACGGCCAGATGAATCTTCGTCGCCTCCTTCTTCGCGCTCCAGCTGTCCGACTTGAGACCGACCAGGCGCGCGGCCGGGTAAACGGGAATCCCGCTTGAGATCGTCTGGACCTCTCCGTTCGGGTCCGTGAACTCGAGCTCGGTGAGCAGACGACGGGGCTCTTCCCAGGCCTCCGTGCGCATCGACACGGTGCCCGCGCCCGCTGGATCCAGGGTCAGGTCGGTCGACTTCACGGGCGGAGGCGGAACTTCTTCCCCTCCTTTCTCTTCCTTGGCCTTTCCGTTGGCGAATACGTAATCGTCAAAGCCCTCGAACGGGCCGACGGTCAGTGCATTCGCCTGATGGCGGACGCGCGCTCCCAGCCCGCCCGCTCCCCCCCCGGCCAGGTACTCGACCGACAGGTGCACGGGAATTTCCCGGTCCCCCGCGATCACGCTCTCGGCCGGGCCCACGAGTCGGCCCTTGAGGAGGGGCACCCGAAACTCCTCCACGCTGAAGGTTCCGCTCATCCAGGAGGGCTCGTAGTCAGCTCCTTCCCCCTCTTCGTCGGCCTCAGACGACGCGGCCGCCGATTCATCCGACTTCGTCCTGAAAAGGGTCACGTAAGTCCCGAGGTTCGCCTCCTTCGGAATCTTCCACTCGCCCGCGGCGTTGCCGTCGGCATCCCAGCGGAGGGGCTGGACGTAACTCTGCCCGCTCCCCAGGTGCTGGATCTTCAAGAACCCCGGGCGTTCCGCCTGCGGGACGGTAGCGAAGCCTTTCATGACATGGCGCCGGAGAAAGTGACGCATGTGAGCGGTCTCGCCCGCGCGGAGCAAGGTGCGATCGAAGACCGTCTTCCCGATGTTCGGGCCGGGGTAGGCCTCGGACCTCATCCCATAGCGCCAGGATTCGATCCCCTCGTGCCAGGCTGAATGAACCAGGGAGAAATCCCCATCTTTTTCGGCGGTGACGGTGAGCCCGGAGCTTCCCAGGCCCGAGTCGTAGCGACTCTTGCCGCAGGTCGGGAGCTCGGCCTCCTTGGGAAGTCGCTCAAAGCGGGCCAGCCCATCCGAATCAGTCTTGGACTGCTCCCAGACTTTCCCGTGGCAGTCCCGGGCGGCGACGGCGGCGCCGCGAACGGGTTTGCCATCCCTGAGGGTCGTCACCCAGGCCAGCGACGATTCGCGGCCCCACTTGAAGTGAACGCCCAGATCCGTGACCAGTACCGCGGTGGAGACGAACATCGGCCCGCTGTCGCCGAGAAGTCTCTTCCCGAGAAGCGAGCTCTCGATCTCGAGCACGTAGAAGCCGGGTTCCTTGAGCGGCAATCCCACCACCTCGAAGGCGGCCGGGCCGTTCGGCTTGGGAACCGCGAGCGGCTTCGTCCCGGCGCTCTCGCGCCCGACGAAAATCGAGGTCCCGCGGGTGCTGTAGTCTCCGTGCCTCCTCTCCACCTCGTCGACCCAGCCCAGGATCGCAGGTACCTGCGCGGCACCGAGTCTCAGGACCTTGCCGTCCATCTTTTCCGAGACCAGGATCTTTCCGGCCACTCCGGGCTCGAGGTTTCGGAGCGACACCGGAACCACCGCCTCCGGGTAGCGCTCGATGCCGAGGAGGACGACGGCCGGCGGGCGGGCGCGGACGACTTCGACGG
>CAYJTX010000255.1:4466-5640 GCA_964372615.1 uncultured Bacteriovoracaceae bacterium
GAATTTCGCGAGCGGAGGCCAGTCCTCGGTCTTGAGCTTGACCGGGAAGGAGCTCTGGTTGGAGAGCGGGCGATCGCTGCCGTCCTTCAGCCCCTGGGGCAGCTCCACCGAGAGCTCCGCCTGAGGCGGAAACGGGCCCTCGAACTCGATCCCGCTGACGAAGGCCCCCTCATCCTTCTCCCGGGGACGCGAAGGCTTCCAGGTCTTTCCACCCGCCTTGAGTACGGCCTGCCTCGCGACCTTCGCGTCAAGCTCGGCATTGAGCTCGATACGAACAGGAGAAACGGGTACGCAGCCGGAGCTCGTGTTTTCGCGCTCGCACGACACCGTCGCCTGGAACGGACTTCTCGTCTCGAAGGGAATCACCTGGTCCGCCTCGCTCGTCACGCCCTTGATGAGCGAGGCGATCCCCTTGCCCCACACCAGCTCAACCCGGCTCGAGGACGGAAAGGGAGCCCGCGCGCGGACCACGAGCGCGTAGGGCTTCGGATCCCGGTCGCGCAGGTTCCAGGGCAGGCGCGAGTGCTTGAGAACCTCCTCGCGGGTCGCGCCCTCGAGAATCTCCAGCGGCACCGGGCGATCGGTCCCCCCCGCCAGCCGAAAATGCGCGTTCGCGCGGACGGACGCAAGCGAAGGCTCGGCGTCGAGGTAGAGAACAAAGACCGCCTCCTCAGAAATCGTACTGCCGGAATAGGGATTCGAGCCTCGCACCGACGGTCCGCCCGTCGTGAAGCGGAAAGCGCCTGAGAGCGCCTGCCCCGAGAGAGCGCGAACCGAAGCCCGGAGCTTGAAGACGCACTGGGCGCCCGCCGGCAGGTCCTTCTCGAAATCGTAAATCCAGTTGCGAGTGTCGGCCCAGCGCGCCTTTCCTGGAACTTCGCACTGGACGTCGAAGAGGTCCGTCGAGACGTGCGGGTCTCCGAACTTCACCATCGGCTCGGAGAACTGCGCGCGCGCCTGGCGCACGTCCTTGACGAGTCCCTGGGGAGAAAAAGTGACCCCGACAGGTGGAGCTGCGAAAGCGAGCGTCAAAGACCAGGCAGCCAGGGTCCAGGCGGTGGACGTCATTCGGGTTTCCTTCCGAGCGTAAGCAGGCTTCGCCTGCGGGCTTCCACAAGAGACGCCACCCTACTACTACTTCGTTAGGTATTTTAGTTTTTCCGCCCTTCGAGTA
>CAYJTX010000256.1:0-5639 GCA_964372615.1 uncultured Bacteriovoracaceae bacterium
GCCAACCGCATTCAACGACCAATTCGCGAGGACCACCAGGAAACTCGCGTTCGTAACGGAAGGGCCTCATGAATCACCGGGGGAAGGCGAGCGCTTTGCCCGCGGGCTACTGATTGTAATGGACGAGGTCGCGGACTAGGGTCAGGCCATGTCCCTATCCCGTGAACCCGTCACCGCGGAGGAACTGGCGCGCTGCACGGTGATTCTCGAGGCAGTGGCATCCGATTCGTTGCTCCTGAATCAGCTCTCGGCTGATGACCGGATTCGCCTGCTGATGGCGGCGGGGCAGGTGATCCGTCCGGACAAGTTCCAGGTCAGGCGGCGCATCAAGGCCATGCGGCGCCTGAAGCACCTGGCGAAGGACTCGAGAGACCGCAAGGCTCGCGCCGCGACGACGATTCGTACTGCGCGGATGGACGCGGTTTTTGTTCCGCCGCCCAGGCAGCTCGAGCTCGAGGGGCCCGGGGCTGCCGCCGGAGTGGAGCTGGAGCGGCCGCGCGACTGCTACGTCTGCAAGGCCGAGTTCACCCGTGTCCATTTCTTCTACGACTCGATGTGCCCCTCCTGCGCAGCCTTCAACTACGAGAAGCGATTCCAGTCGGCCCCCTTGGCAGGGCGGGTCGCGCTGATCACGGGCGCCCGGCTCAAGATCGGCTACCAGGCGGCGCTGATGCTCCTGCGGGCGGGGGCGCGCGTGGTCGTCACCACCCGGTTTCCGCAGGACGCCGCACTTCGCTACGCCCGCGAGGGCGATTTCCAGGTCTGGCGCGACCGGCTTCAGATCCACGGGCTCGATCTGCGCCACTCGCCGAGCGTGGAGGCCTTCGCGGGGCTCCTGGACCGGACGCTTGGGCGCCTCGACTTCCTGATCAACAACGCCGCGCAGACCGTCCGCCGCCCGCCGGGCTTCTACCAGCATCTGATGGAAGTCGAGTCAAAGCCTCTCGAGACCTTGCCCCTCGAGGCGCAGGCATTGCTTCAGACATTTCAGGATCTCAAGCGGCTGATGGCCGACTTGCCCCGCGCTTCCGATGACCGCTGGCTCTCGAGCTGGCACGGCATTACGGCGTCGGCCGGCCTCTCGCAGATCCCGTACCGCTGCGACGAGCTCGGGGAAAGCGCGGCGGTGGTGCGCGAGCATTTTCCGGAGGGCAGGCTCGACGCCGACCTCCAGCAGATCGATCGGCGCGGGATGAACAGCTGGCGAATGCAGCTCGCCGACGTGCCTACTGCCGAGATGCTCGAGGTGCAGCTCGTGAACTCCGTGGCGCCGTTTATCCTCTGCAGCAAGCTCAAGCCCCTCATGTTGCGTGACTCGGCCCCGGGCAGGCACATCGTCAATGTCTCGGCGATGGAAGGTAAGTTCGCCCGGCATACCAAGACCGACAAGCACCCCCATACGAACATGGCCAAGGCCGCGCTCAACATGTTGACGTTGACTTCGGCGCGGGACTACGTGAAAGACGGCATTCACATGAACGCCGTCGACACGGGCTGGGTCACTGACGAGGACCCGGCGGCGATCGCCGCGCGGAAGCAGGAAGAGCACGACTTTCAGCCACCGCTCGACATCGTCGACGGGGCCGCTCGGGTCTGTGACCCGATCTTCTCGGGTCTGCTCACGGGCAAGCACTCGTGGGGAAATTTTCTCAAGGATTACCGGCCAACCGCGTGGTGATCGACCATTGTCCGGCCCCAAGCCCCAGGAATCAGCGGCAACCCGCGCGCGCGCGAGCCTCGGGCGAGCAAAGCGCGTCGAGCAGATACGGATCCCGGCGTTCGGGCGCCTTGGGAAGGTAAACATAGTTTTCCAGAGGGATCAGGGGGCCCTGGGGCTTGCGCGCCGACTCCGGCCACTGGGCGACCTCCGCGCAGAGCTCGCACCGATTGCCACGAAGATAGTGGTCGACCGCCGCCCGCACTTCGGGTTTGTACGCCGACGGATTCAGGAACTCGTCCCAGTCGTCTGACGCGTACTCGGCGAAGTCGAAGGGACGAGCGGGGCGGTAGCGAACGCGGCCGTTTTCGCGAATCAGGGTGAAGTGGGTGAGGTCTTCCGCCCGGCGGGCCTCCGGGGCGACCAGATTCTTGAAGAACCGGTAGCCCGCGTGGTTCGCCGCCAGATCGGCGTAGGAGAAGATGCCGATCATCATCATGCCGATCGTCCCGTTTTCGCTCGCGGTGCCGTACCGGAGGGCCCGCCGCTCGTCGCGCCCTAGGTGGCTCTTCCCCCAGTAACGGTGACCGAGGCGGAAGAAGTGGCTGATCTTGTCGGCGCCGAATCGCACGTCGCCGATCCGGAAAGTGGGCGATACGATGTGGCCTGCCATGTGGTGCGCCCATGAAAAGAAGAAGGGGATCAGCTCGGCCGGATCCCAGCCGGGTCCGCCTAGCATGGAGAGGTAATCGGAGTAGAGGTTGCCGGGAGTCAGGACAGCGTAACCCAGGGGCGCCAGATCCCGCCGCATCCAGACTTCGCTCGTCGCCCCGAGCCACTTCATGTCGAAGGGATTGAGACTCGCGAGCTCGTTGCGCAGAAGCTCTCCCGCGTCGGCGTCCGAGATGCCAGCCTCCGCCTTTCGTTCAGCGCGCGTGCGGGCCGCATCAAGAATTCCGGTGACATGGTCGTTGACGACCTGCCGGCAGTCGCGCAGGGCGAGGTGACGCCCCGTGAGCTGATCGGTTTCGTAGGCGCCGGCAATTCGTGATGAATGGGACGCCAGCGTTACAACCAGCGTGGCGCCAAACGCGCTCGCGATGCGGAACGACATGACCCTTACCCCTCTCCTGATTCGGGCTGCCGAAGGGAGCCGAAGGCTCACTTCTAGTGCAGAGCGTTAACTCGACTGACCTACCCTTGTCGAGATCAAACTTGGAACACTACCAGGTGAAGAGGATCCCGGCGGATACCTCGTCGTAAACCTGGACCTGTTCAATGGCCTGAGTCGAGCTGGCGAACACCGCCGC
Source organism: uncultured Bacteriovoracaceae bacterium (assembly GCA_964372615.1). Taxonomy (GTDB): domain Bacteria; phylum Bdellovibrionota; class UBA1018; order UBA1018; family UBA1018; genus CAYJTX01. The sequence continues at coordinate 2,968 of CAYJTX010000256.1, forward strand.
GACCTGGAAGCGGTTCTGGACGAAGGCGACCAGGTGCGGGCTCACCTGCCAGTCGAGTCGGGCCTGACCCTGGGCGAGGCCGCCGCGGAATACGTCCGTGACGTTATCCACGATCATGGTCCCGCTGCCGCCTCCGAACGCGCCCAGCGCGCCCCCGAATCGGGCGCGAATTCAGGAGCTCACTGCCCAGATTGATGACCTCAATGACGACCTGATCGCGGCGACCGAGCTCGAGGACATGAAGAGAATCCTGGCCCAGCAGCGCGCGCTCCAGAGTCAGCGTTCGGTCCTGACCGGTCCCTACCAGTTCAGAAAGGAGCAGCTTGAGGCCGCACTTCAGCGGATCGAGACCCGTGCGAACGGGGGGAGTGGCTCCATCTCCTCGATCGTCTTCTCGGGCCACTCCGGCGGTCAGGGCTTTCACGGTCACCTGGGCGGGATCGAAGCCGACGACGTCGACGCCGCCTTTCGGGGTCACGAGGAGCTTCGACGGGGAGTGCGCGGCGTGTGCCTTTGGGGTTGTTACACCGGCTCGTTGGGAGTCGTGTTGAACTGGCGATCCATCTTTCCGAATACCCACGCGCTGCTGGGCTTCGCCGGGGTCGCGCCGGGGGACGCGGGCGGTGCCTCCGCGAGGGTCCTCCGTGAGTCCTTGCGCCTCGAGGGCGAGGCCTCGAGTGTCGCGGATCTGGATGCCGCCGCCGATCTGCTCGACGACTACGGAGCCGGCCGAACGGTGCTTGTTGCGGCCTTCGGCAACTGCTTCGTCGGAACGAGTAAGTCCAAGATCTCGCCGATGATGCTGGGGGGCGAAGCGCAGTCGGCGGACTGCGAGGAGGGCCTGCGACAGATCCGGGTGGAGTACGAGTCGATCTGGAGGCCGTTTTCGTGCGCCTGCGATTTACGTGAGTCGGGAGCGGCCATGTCGGCTCCCGGCAACGCCTTCGCCAATCCCCACGCGCCGGCCTCGGCCGCCCAGCTCAGGATCTTCTACGCGAGGCTGCAGCGCTACTCCACCTGCACGAGCGGGGATTTCTCGTGGATCCTCCGCGCCGTGAAGCCCGAGAACGTCGCCACGATGATTCACTTCGACGAGGTCTACCGGAACTTCGGGCTTCACTTCTGCGGGCCTGTCGCCGAGGTGAACGCGATCCTGCCCGAGAGCGCCCGCTTCCCGGACATGTCGGCGGGAACCTGGAGCCGCCGCCAGGCGCTTGAGCGCATCATCGCAATGGAGCGTTATCTGCGGGACGTGGAGGGAGGACGAGTCGCGTCCCCGACCGCCGCGGATTTACGCAGGGTCGAGAGCTTCGCCAAGTACGCCCGCGCGATGCTCGGAAACCTAGAGCCCGCCTGCATCCCGCCCAGCTGGCTGGTTCAGCCGGACGTCGAGGGCAGCTGTACCGCGGGCGCGCGGCGGGGCGACGGCCGCTCCAGGCTGGTCGATCTGCCGGCGTGCTCCTACTGAGCCGACTTCATCAGCTCGAAGAATTCGCCGTCGGTGGACAGGATGAAGCGCATGTCGCCGGCCAGCGAGGCGTCGTAGGCTTCCATGGTCCGCGTGAACTCGTAGAACTTCTTGTCCTGCTGCATGGCCCGCGCGTAGATGCCGGTCGACTCGGCCTCGGCCTTGCCGCGGACGAACTGCGCCTTGCGGTAGGCCTCCGATTCGATCCGCTGGAGCTCCTTGCTCGTCTTGCCCTGGATCTTGGCCTGCTCGCCCTTGCCCACGGAGCGGATCTTCTCGGCGATCCGCTTGCGCTCCGAGACCATCCGCTCGTAGACCTTCTTTTCTACGCTCGTCTCGTAGGAGATGCGGCGGAGCTGGACGTCGATGATCTCGATGCCGAATGCCTTCACCTCCGCGTTGGTGCGCTTGGCGATCATGTCGCTCAGGTGCTCCCGGCCCACCTCGATCTTCTCGATCTCGCCGGTGACCTCGTCCTCGTTCTCGCGGATCTTCTTCGCGGCGTCGATGATGAGGTTCGTGTTGCGAACCGCCTCGACCAGGTTGTGGTTCGAGATCGTGTCGCGGGTGGCGGCGTCAAGGATCGCGTCGAGGCGCGCCTTGGCCCCCCGCTCGTCCTGGACGGTTTCGATGAACTTGAGGGCCTCGTTGATGCGCCAGCGGGCGGTCGTGTCGACGACGATGTACTTCTTGTCCTTGGTCGGGATCTGGTTCGGGTAGCCGTCCCAGGTCAGGATCCGCTTGTCGACGTAGCGCACCGCCTGGATGAACGGCAGCTTGAGGTGCATGCCGGCCTCCGTGGTGGGAGTTCCGATCGGGCGGCCGAACTGCGTGATGATGGCCTGCCTGCCTTCCGGCAGCACGTAGAAGGAAGAGTCCATGACCACGTAGGCCGCGATGAGAGCGACCAGTCCGAGGATCGGTTTCACGGGATCCATGCTCAATCCTCCTTGGCGACGGCCGGGATGCGGCCGGTATCGAAGAGCGGCAGCAGGCCCTTCACTTTTTCATCCACGACGGTGACGTTCCTGAAGCGCTTGAAGAGCTTCTCCATGGTCTCGAGATAGATCCGCTTCCTCGTGGCTTCCGGGGCCGCCCGGTACTCGCGAAGCACCAGCGTGAATGTCTCCGCGTCGCCCTTCGCGCGGTTGACGACGGCAGCGGCGTAGCCCTCGGCCTGCGAGAGGGTCTCCTCGGCCATGCC
>CAYJTX010000257.1:0-5630 GCA_964372615.1 uncultured Bacteriovoracaceae bacterium
GGGTCAGCCTCCGCCGCCTTTCGCAGCTTGCGCGCCTGGGTCTTCAGATGATGTCGCCGAAGCTCATGCAAGACGCTCCAGGAATAGCTCGACAGCCGGTCGTAATGCGCCCGCTCGAGGTCGGGGGACGTCAGCCCCTGGTGCTCGCGCAGGTCGTGCTCACGCAGAATGCGCTCGAGGTTGTCTCGCATGCTGCGGGAAAGGTTCGGGTCGAAGAAAAGCTCCTTCTCGAGCTCCTCGGCCGAGTGATCCCGGGCGGATACATCAGACAGGAAGGAGTCATTCACCGGCACGCAGCTCGCCGATTCGGCCCACCCGGGTCGAAAAGCCGAAAGGGCCCAGCTCTCCTGACTCACGAAGATCAGGAGCAACTGAATTAATTGAATTTTGACCCCGCTCTTCTCCATCTCAGCCTGTCTGCAGAGCAACCGACATACCACCTCGGTTACAATGTAATAAGCTGATATTAAAGATTTATTTAAATGTGGGGCTGTCTGAAGAACCAGCGACCGAATAAGAATTACAGGGGATAGCGGATTTAAGCTGTCGCGCCAGTGAGAATGAAGAGCAGCCAGAGCGCGAAACCTGAAACAACGGGAATCGAGAAGTTGTCGTCGACGTCGAGCGGGAGAATCTCCGCGGTTCCTCCAGCGATCCCTCCTAGAAGCGCTATGACCGCGAGGTCCCAGCCAACCACTCCGTAGGCCGGGAGAAACACGCTCGCCGAAATAATGCAGCTCAGCACGCCGAAGGCGGTGCCGATGAGAGACTTGCCGCTCCGAAAGCGGGGACCCAGATCGCCAAAGAGAATTCCCGAAAGCGACGCAAGCGGATCACCTACCGCCAGAAACACGATGCTCAGAACCGCGATCGGCTTCGGGAATATGCCAATCGCAAGAATGGCGGCCGAAAGATAGTAAGGTACGCCGCTCAACCGATCGACTTCCGAGGACCGCATCAGGGGACCCCAGAGACGAACGATCTTTTGATTCAACGTCGGGCTGCGCAGGCGCAGCGTTTCCATGACCAGATCCCAACCCAGTACGCTACCCAGGATGACGACCGCGGTCGTCCGATCCATGCCCCCCATGTAAATGGTAGCGATGGTGAGGCCCATGAAGAGGTGCCAGCCCTTGCGAGCCAGATGAAGGTCCGCCCGCTGTGAAAGTCGGATTGGAATGCTCGCGCTAACGTCGAAGGTGCGTTTCATTCTAAGTTCCTCAAGGAGCAACGAAGGTGCCAAATAACCCGATTAATTCAATCGGGATATCTCTTTTTCACTGCATTTTTTACAAGTTATTTCAGATAGTTAAACTGGGTGTGGCATAGCAGACGCGTCACTCGATCTAATGCCGTATCGAAAAGATGATCTAGATAGGTAGCTGCCTACGCGACTTCGATTTCAGTGCGTAGGTGCTTTCGCACCCTGAACCGGCAACAGATTCCGCCTTGACCCAGTGCTTTGGAGCCGGAATTCTTAGGAGAGGGAGCGGATCTGTCGAGCCGCGAGGCTCGCGCGTGAAGCGGAGGTCCCTGCGTTTGTCCATGGAAGGAAGCGTCAAACCGAATCAGAGCGTGGGGCTCGTCATGGCCGCCGCAACTCATGCCGCGCTTGAGAATCCCTCTCCTCCGCCTCTTCCTCCGCAACTTCCATCTCAGCTCGCAACCCCGCCGGATGACGACGACCAGCTCAGCCCGTTTGAGTCGATCACGGTGCCGGTCACCAGCCGGGTCAAACAGGTCTGGTCGATCGGCGGAGGAAAAGGAGGAGTCGGGAAGAGCCTGCTCGCCTCGAGCGTCGCCATCTCGCTCGCCCGTCAGGGCAACAAGGTGATCGCGATCGACCTCGACCTGGGCGGAGCGAATCTGCACACCACGCTGGGAGTCGACCTTCCACGCCAGTGCCTGAGCGACTTCTTTTCCAAGCGAGTGGCCTCGCTCGATAAGTGCGTCGCCCCGACAGGCATTCCGAACCTCGACATCATCAGCGGCGCGCAGGACTCCGTCGGCGTCGCGAATATCCGCCACTCGCAGAAGGTGAAGCTGCTTCAGAGACTCCGGGAGCTCGACGCCGACTACCTGATCCTCGATCTCGGAGCGGGGACGGGCTTCAATACGCTCGACTTCTTCCTGTACTCCGACATCGGGCTCATCATGCTGCTTCCTGAGCCGACGTCGATCGAGAACGCCTACCGCTTCATCAAGAGCGCCTACTACCGCCGGCTCCGACTCTCGCGCACCCTGGCCCCGATCCGCCACCTCGTCGAGATGGCGATGGACTCGAAAAATCCCATGGCGATCCGCAGCCCTTCGGATCTCTTCCGGGAGGTCAACCGCATGAGCCCGGAAAGCGGCATGAGGTTGAAGGAGGAGATCGAGAAGTTCCGCCCGAAGCTCCTCGTCAACCAGGCTCGGACCCAGACGGACGTCGACATCGGCTTCTCGGTGAAGACGGTCTGCAAGAAATACTTCGGGATCGACATGGATTACATCGGCTACCTGGACTACGACAGCGCCGTCTGGCAGGCGGTCCGTCGGAAGCGCCCGCTCATGACCGAGTTTCCGAACTCGAGACTCGTTTCCAGCATCGACAGGATCGTTCACTACCTCGTCAAACGACACGGACACCTGCGAAACGACTTCTTCTGATGCTCAACGAAGACGAGCAGACCTACTATGACCTGCTCGAGGTTCCCCCGGACGCCTCCCCCCAGGAGATCCGCGCCGGTTACCTCCGGGCTAAATCGGCGTATCGAAAGGACAGCGTCGCTCTCTACACCTTGATCAGCGAGGAGGAGACGGAGGGGCTGCTCCGCAAGATCGAGGAGGCCTACGGCGTGCTCTCGAGCCCCGAGCGCCGGAAGGACTACGACCGGAGCCACGGCCACCTCTCGGTTGAGGAAGACGCGTTCGGGCGTACGCGACCTCTCCGAAACCAGAAAATCATCTCGATTGACCGGGTTCCTCCCATGGAGTCGGCCGACCCGAACGGAGACCTTCTGGTACCCCCGGCCACCGATTTCACCCAGTCCGGGCGCGGAGCTGTCGAGACACCGCCAGCGCGAGCCGTCGCGCCGCCTCCGGTGACCTTCGAGGCCTTCGCGTCTTCACAACCACCCCTGCCGCGGGCTCCCGCTCCACAGATGCCGCCGGCTCCACTGACTCCAGCGGCCTTGTCGCCCTTCGGCTCACTCCCGAGGGCGTCCGGATCGGCTCGGACAGCGGCCCCGGCGGAAGCCATCAGTCGCGTCCTCCAGGCCGAGATCGAGCAGGAAGCCCATTGGCGGGGCCCCTTTATCCGAAAAGTCCGGGAAGCTCGGCACGTCTCCATCGAGGAGCTCTCGGACTTCACCAAGATCACCAAGACCTACCTCGCCTCGATCGAGGATGAAGACTTCGCCAAGCTGCCCGCGCCCGTGTTCCTGCGAGGCTTCGTCATCCAGATCGCGAAGTTCCTGAAGCTCCCGCACGACAAGGTGGCCGCCGCCTACCTCGCGCGCTATAACGAATCGCGTGGCGGCCGATGACTGGTGCTGGACCGTAAACGAATCGATTTCGGGCCGCTTGGATCAGGCGATCGCTGAGGCGCTGGGCGTAACCCGGAGCCAGGTCCGCCGATGGATCGACGAGGGACGAGTGTCGGTCGACGGAGCGGCCGCGAAACCCTCCGAACGCCTTCGCGCGGGACAGACAGTCCGAGTGGCGATTCCGGAGCCGCGGCGCCTGTCGCTCGAGCCCGAGGACATTCCCGTCCAGCTCCTGCATGAGGATGAAGACCTGCTCGTGGTCAACAAACCCCAGGGCCTGACTGTTCACCCCTCGGAGACGTCTCCCACGGGAACGCTGGTGCACGCTCTTCTCCATCGCGTGAAAGACCTCAGCGGAATCGGCGGCGCGCTCAGGCCGGGAATCGTCCACCGGCTCGACAAGAATACGAGCGGAGCGCTCGTCGTGACAAAGACCGACCGGGCGCACGTCGCTCTCTCGGAGGCCTTCGCCCGGCACGAGATCGAGCGGGCCTACTGGGCGCTCTGCTTCGGGGCGCCTCGGCCGGGCCGAATCGAGAGCCGGATCGGGAGAAATCCCGCCGACCGGAAGCGCATGGCCGCGGACGTGCGCGGGGGCAGGCGCGCGGTCACCCACGTGAAAATCCTCGAGAGTTACTCAGGCACCGCAAAGGCGCCCTGCGCGTCGTGGGTGGAAGCTCGCCTGGAAACGGGGCGCACGCACCAGGTGCGAGTGCATCTCACCTCCGCGGGAGGCTCCGTCATGGGCGACCCGACCTATGGTGTGCCGACCGCGCGTGCCGCCAGGTGGCTCGCCCTTCCCGAGTCCGTGCGCGCGGCGGTCGAGCGGTTGCCGGGCCAGGCGCTCCACGCGCGCGTGCTGGGGTTTCGCCATCCCGTGACGGGGCGCGAGCTGCGCTTCGAAGCGGAGCCGCCGCGGGAGTTTGCCGGGCTGCTGGCGGCGCTTCGGGAGATTTGACCGTGCAGCCCGTTGGCGCCTGGGCCGAGCGCCTAGACGGGGGATCCGGTCGCGGCTAGCGACTCGGTCAAATTGCCTGAAGCAGCGCTTCAAGAGTGAGCGCGACAACCCCTTTCGCCAGGGGCTGCCGATGTGGGCCCCCGCGACGAACGGGATGGACAAGAAAAGACTCAGTCTTGCGCTTTCCTTCGATGGCGGCGGACAGTTTCAGCATCGGTGCCGCCATCTTCGGGCTGGGGGTTCTGTTCCATTCTGCCTCGATCAAGCGCAGGGAAGAGGCCGGTCCGGGCACGAGAAAGTCGACCTCCAGGCCTTGCTCATCACGAAAAAAGAAGAGCTCCGGTCGTCTGCCTTGCGCGGCCCGCTTCTTTCGGATCTCAGAGGCAACCATATTTTCGTACAAGGCGCCCACAAAGGGAGATCGGTTGAGCTCCTGCTCGTTCAAGATACCTAGAAGGTGGCAAACAAGCCCCGTGTCGTTCCAGTAATAGCGAGAGCTCTTGGTCAGCCTCTTACGGAAGTTCTCGAGGTAGGGAGGAACCTCGAAAATCTGTCCCGTCGTCTCCAGGATGCCGAGCCAGCGGGTAACGGTGGGAATGGAGATGCCGAGCGGTGCTCCGATATCGCTCTTGTTCAGGAGGGTGCCGGTACGAACGGCCAACAACGAAAGGAATTTCCGAAAAGTCGGCAGGTCCTTGACCTCCGTGATGGCTCGTACATCCCGCTCAAGATAGGTCTGGACGTAAGAGCGATACCAGAGCTCATGCCGACGCTTGAGAAACACCACCTCCGGGAAGCTGCCTTTCACGAGACTCCAGCCTGGGCCGATCTCCTCGATCGAGAGGGGGAGTAGCCCGAGAATCGCGGCGCGGCCCGCCATCGACTCGGTCACTCCCCTCATCAGAGAGAACTCCTGCGATCCGGTGATGAGCCAGGATCCTGCTTTGCCCTCCTGCCTTCTGCCCTGATCGATTCTGCTCCGGATGTACGGGAGCAGCTCCGGCGTGTTTTGAATCTCGTCTAGGATCGCCGGCAGGGTCAGCGAATCCAGCCAACCCTGCGGATCCTCCGAGATCCGGGCACGCAGGTCCGGATCCTCGAGAAGCTGGTAGGACGCCTTCGGAAAGAGATGCCGCAGCAGGAAC
>CAYJTX010000258.1:0-5616 GCA_964372615.1 uncultured Bacteriovoracaceae bacterium
AGCGAGGTGCTCACGCCGGCCGACGACGCGCACCACATCGAAAAGCGGCGCTTCCAGGTTCCCTTCGTCTGCGGCGCGACCGACCTGGGCGAGGCGCTCAGAAGAATTTCGGAAGGCGCCGCCCTGATCCGCACGAAAGGCGAGGCCGGCACCGGCAACATCGTCGAGGCGGTCAAGCACCTGCGTCAGCTCCAAAGGGAGATCCGGGCCGTACAGGGGCTTCGCGACGACGAGCTCACAGCCGAGGCGAAGCGACTCGCCTGCCCGGTTTCGCTCGTGGAAAGGACGCACACTCTCGGCCGGCTGCCCGTGCCTCAGTTCGCGGCGGGTGGCATCGCCACGCCTGCCGACGCGGCGCTCGCCATGGCACTGGGAGCGGAGTCCGTCTTCGTGGGGTCGGGCATCTTCAAGTCCGAGTCGCCGGAGCGGACCGCCCGTGCGATCGTTACCGCGGTTGCGCGCTGGGAAGATGCCTCGGCCGTTCTCGCCGCCTCTCGCGATCTGGGAGCCCCGATGCGGGGCTTGGAGATCCGTCTCATTCCTGCCGACGAGCGTCTCTCAGCCAGAGGGTGGTGAGGTGCCGCGAGTCGCGGTCGGAGTCCTTGCGCTGCAGGGCTGCGTCGAGCCGCATCGTCCACATCTGGAGGCGCTCGGCCTTTGCCTGCTGCCAGTCAGGCACGCCGAGCACCTCAGCGGCGTGAGCGGTCTCATCCTCCCGGGGGGAGAGAGTCCCGTCATGGTCCGCCTCCTCGAGCGGCTCGGCCTTTGGGGCCCGCTCGCGCTCAGGGTACGTGAGATCCCGGTCTGGGGAATCTGCGCAGGCGCGATCCTGGCGGCGAAGTCGGTGGACAGCTCCAGCCAACGGGCATTGGAACTGATTGACCTGGATATCAGCCGGAACGCCTACGGAAGGCAGCGAGAAAGCTTCACCGACACCGTGGGCGGCTATCCCGTTTGCTTCATTCGCGCGCCGAAAATCTCCCGCGTCGGAATTGAAGTCGAGGTTCTCGCCCGCCGCGGGGGGGAGCCCACCTGGGTCCGGCGTGGCCAGGTGATGGTATCCACTTTCCACCCGGAGCTCTCGCGGCCGGCTCCATCACCCATGCACCAGCTGTTCGCCGCGATGGTCGTCCGCTCAGGTTGTATTCCCGTCGGAACGGCCTAATGTATTAGGAAGAATGTCTCACCTGGTCGCCCTTTCGGCCCTGATGTTCCTGCTCGTCCCGGTCGATTCGACGGCAGACTCAAAGCCGCCCAGAGATCGCGGCTGCGTAGGCCGATGCGGGAGCGAGTTCAGAAACGGTGGAGTCGCCTGCAACGACGAGGCTCTCATCTGCATAAGCGCGTGCGAGCTCAGCAGGGAGCTCTCGCAGACCGTCCTCGGCTGCATTATCGAATCCCGAGACAGCGGTGCCATCACGTGCCTGGGAGCGATCACGATTGTCGAGGCGCACACCTGCGCGAAGATTTGCGTCAACAAGCTCGCGGACTGCCGCGAAGCCTGCGGAAAAACGAAAAGAAGCTGCGAGACGGCTTGCCCGAATCGAACGCCGCCCAACCGGAAACCCTAGGCCGCTTGGCTGCCGGTCCCGCCCCCCTCGGTGGGAAACTCAAAAACCTTTCCCATCTGAGAGGTTTCGGCGAGCCGCTTCTTCTCGCCACGAAGCACGAACCAGCAGGCCACGAGCGCAGGCAGAACCATGATCCCTGTCTGAACCACGATCAGCGTGACCCTACGTCTCCAATGATACGCCTCTTCAAAAATGGAGGGGGTAAGGGCTTTCGCCCTTACCCCCTTAAAACCCTCGACGGAAGCGAGGTCTTGTTGAGCTGGGTCTACGGCCCCAGCTAGAGGTTCCTCACCTCCGTCTTGGGACTACATAAATGTGTCATCCCACCACCTCCTTCCTAGACCCGCTGGGTCTGGTGACTCCCATTGTAAAGGGTGTCGCGCGCGACGCCGAGAGTGTATAAAAATACTCTTTATTTGCAATCTGTTAGGCCGACTCTACCAGGGATAAAAGGCGCCCGACTCGTTGCCGACCCAGAACCGGTCCTCGGCATAGGCGATGAGGGCCTCGACCTGGCCGCGAAAGCCCGATCGAACGGTCGCAGGCCAGTGCAGGCCCGGTTCGAGGCACGCGTTGCATCTCAAGACGCCCAGATAAGTGAGCAGATAGAGGCTGTCCCGGTCCGTGATCGAGGCGTCGGTGATGGGACCGACTCCCGGAGGGAGCCAGCCGGAGTCGATCGCGACCGGGTCGAGCGACCTCAGGTCAGCGACAGCGATCCGGGCACGGTACAAGTACGACTTCTCGAAAAGATACGCCCGTCCGTGAGTCACGACGACAGCCTCGACGTTACGCGGACCTCCGGCATAGCGGATCGGCACGATCTCAAGCGGGCGAACTTCGCCATCGCGCTCGAGCTCGGGGGCGATCCGTACCGCGAACACCGAGGGCCTTCGCTCCTCATTGTCACCGACATCAAAAACCCAGAGGTCGCCCTGATCATCGAGCGCAATCGCTTCCCAGTCGAAATTTCTCGTGCCAGTCACTGCGAGCGCCCGGGTCGTCCAGTCCACGAGCGAGGTCTTGCCGAGCACGGCCCCGTTCCCGCTGTCGCCTATGGACCAAACGACTCCCCGGCGGGCGTCGAGCACCGCGCCCGAAAGCTCGCCGATTACATCACCGACCGAAAAGACCGGCTCACCTCTGGCCCAGGCCTCGGTCGATGCCAGGACGATCGCCGCCAGCGACAGGGTTTTCGCTCTTCCGGTCATGGCCATCGTCTAGAGCCGCTGACACGTTCTGTCAAATTCTTCGCCTCCAAACGCGCGCCGTCTTCGGTATAGGATAGGGCTCCATGCTGATCCTTTTCAGATACATGGCGTTGCGAGAGTGGCGCTTACGACCCCTGCGCACGGTGCTGGTCCTGCTCGGAGTCGCCTGCGGCATCGGCCTCTTCACCGCGGTCCAGGTCATCAACGGCGCCACTTCGCGTTTCTTCCTGGACAGTCTTCGGTCGGTCACTGGGAACGCGGACCTGATCGTCGAGACGGACGAGGCCGGCTTCCCTGAGGAAGTGGCTGAGAAGGTCGAGAAGGTCGCCGGAGTCAAACACGCGGTGCCCGTCGTCGAGACCCGCGCCTGGCTCCCGGAAACCGGCGAGAGCGTCGTCGTGATGGGCGTCGACCTGCTGCAGGAAAAAGCCGTTCGCAAGTACGACGCCAAGGACAAGAAGATCATCGGCGACGCGCTCTCGTTCATCACGCAGCCCGACAGCATCATCATTACAGAGCGCTTCGCCACGGCCCAGAAGCTCGAGCGAAACGACAAGTTCAACCTGACGACCGTGAAAGGGAAGGCCCGGTTCACGGTTCGCGGAATGCTCAAGCCGACCGGCCTCGCGCTCGCCTTCGACGGCGGGCTCGCGATCATGGACATCGACGCCGCCCGCCTGAACTTCGGAAAGGAGGGCCGCACGGACCGCCTCGACGTGGTTCTCGAGGAGGGCGTTCCCGTCGACGAGACGGCCCAGAGGATCCGGGAGCTCGTGGGCCCGGCCTTCCTGGTCGACCGGCCCGAGGCGAAGTCGGCGCAGATGGACCGGATGTCGCGCTCGTTCCTGAACCTACTCACCTTTTTCAGTACGCTCGCCTTGATCGTCGGAATTTTTCTGATCTCGAACTCTGTTTCGATCTCGGTGGAGGAGCGGCGCTGGCAGATCGGCATGCTGCGGGCGACGGGCGCCCCCCGAAAGACGATCTTCGGGGCGTTCGCAATCGAATCCGTCGTGCTGGGGGCGGCCGGCGCGCTGCTGGGCGCGTGGGGCGGCCGCTGGATGGCGGCGACCATGGTGGACTCTGTTTCCATGCAGCTGACGTCGAACCTCCTCCAGCAGGTCGAGCTCGGCTCGATGAAGATGACGGCTACGGACTGGCTCGTGGCGCTCGCCGCGGGAGTGTTCACCGGCCTCGTGGCTTCGGTCGCGCCGGCGCTGGACGCCGCGCGGGTACACCCGCTCGAGGCGATGCGCGGGGGAGACGAGCTCGAGCCCGAGAAACACCTCGGCGTGAGCCGGGAGGCCTTGGGCTGGGCGCTCCTGGGAGTGACCGGTCTGTTCGTGCTCATCATGCTCAAGTGGCCGCTTCGGCCCTTCCAGATTCTCATGCAGATCTCGGCGATTCTCGGCGCCGCGCTCGCCGGCCCCGCGCTCGCGACCCGCGCGATCGGCTGGATGTCCCCGGCGGCCTCACGGCTCGCCGACAAGGGTCTCCCCGAGGTGCGCCTCGCGCAGGACGGGCTCACCCGCGACCCGCGCTCGCTCGCCGCGAGCCTGCTCAGCACGGTCGTGGGCCTGCTCCTCGTCGTGATCATTCTCGGGGTGAACGACAGCTTCCGCATCACGCTCGTGGACTGGTACTCGCGCGTGCTCCACAGCGACCTCATCGTGAGCGCCAACGGGCGGCTCGCGAGCATTTACTCCCAGCCCTTCGACCCCAAGCTCGGCGACGAGATGCGCGCGCTTTCGGGAGTCGCGCACGTCTTCGGCGTGAAGCACTTCCGGACGAAGTACGGCGGTCAGCAGATCGTCGTCAAAGGCCACGAGGAGCCCCCGCGCGCGAAGGACGGTACCTACCCCGCCTTCGATATCGTCGATGGGGGGGCGGCCGAAGCGGGAGCCTCGCTTTTCCGGGACGAACCCGGTGCGCTCGTCTCCGTGAATTTTTCGAAGAACTTCGGAGTGAAGCGGGGGGACTTCATCGAGCTGCCCACCGCCCGCGGCCCCAGGAGGCTTCGGGTCAGCGGTCTCATCTGGGAATACGCGTCACCCGTGGGCGTCGTTTATGTTTCGATGAAGGTGCTTCAGGAGGCCTACGGAGAGAAGACTCTCAGCGCCTTCGGCATTCGCGTGACCGAGGGGACGGATCCAGCCAAGGTCCGCTCCGAGATCGACCGGAAGCTCGGGCGGAAGTACCAGCTCACGGTCGCCCTGAATTCCGAGGTGCGCGCCCAGATCGCCTCGATCATCGACGAGAGCTTCGCCTACGCCAGCACGCTCGGCGCTGCCTCGCTGCTCGTCGCGCTCATCGGCCTCGCCAACGGGATGGTGGTGGCGTTTCTCAGGCGCCGCCGCGAGATCGGCGCGCTCCGGGCGATCGGCATGTCGCGCGCTCAGGTAACTAGAATGTTCGTCTGGGAAGGCGCGGAGCAGGGCTTCTTCGGGGGCGTCGTCGCGGTGCTGCTCGGAAGCGGCCTCACCGCGATCTGGGTCACGTGGAACCTCGAGCAGGTGATGGGCTGGAAGGTGACTTTCCACTTTCCCTGGATCGGGGTCGCCAAGGTCGTCGGCGCGGGCGTCTTCGTCGCGATCCTGAGCGCGATCCTGCCGGCGCGAATGGCGCGAAACCTGCCGATCGCGCAGTCGGTGAGCCATGAGTAATCAGTACATCGGGTTGTGCATGAGGATCGGTTCCAGTCATGCGCGTGGCTCCCGCGGGCTTTCAGATCCTGCCTCAGGGCCTGCGCGACCAGAATCCAGCGCTCGACCTCTAGTACCGAGCCCGCATGGAAATATCAGCGGTGGGTGTCCGCGCCTTCCACTAGTGTGCGC
>CAYJTX010000259.1:0-5589 GCA_964372615.1 uncultured Bacteriovoracaceae bacterium
CCTTCTTTCGTCGCTTCCACCGCGTCACGGATGTTCGAAAACGCGGTGAGGATGATCACGATGATCGAGGGGTCATGCGCCTTGATCTCCTTCAACGCCTCGAGGCCTGACAGGCGCGGCATGTTCACGTCCATGAGGACGAGGTTGAACTTCCCTGCTCGTACTCGGTTGACCGCCTCCTCGCCGTCCTTTGCCTGGTCGACCACGTAATGATTCTCTGAGAGGGCCGTCGCGACAGAAAGCCGAAGATCCGCGTCATCATCCACAACAAGTACTTTAAACATGGTCGTTCTCCTCTATGCGCGAGCCTCCAGGCTCGACTGTTTCAGCTGTTTTCCTGGCGGCGCCCCGCGCGCCGAATCTCAAAACCACTTGATGCCACGCCGAGGACGTCGTGAGTCCGGGCCTCGCGTCGTCGCGCTTCACCGAGGAGATCTCGGGCGACTCGAGCGGAAGCAGAATCTTGAAGACGCTGCCCGAGCCAAGCTCGCTCTCGACCTCGACGCGGCCCTGGTGGGCCTCGATGAAGTACTTCGTGAGGTAGAGGCCGAGCCCCGTGCCGATCACGCGGGTCGTGGTGTCGTTCTTCGCCCGATAGAAACGCGTGAAAAGCTTCTCGCGCTCCTCGGCCGTCATGCCGATTCCCTGGTCGCGCACCGAGATCTCGACCCAGGCGCCGACCTCGCGCGACTCGATCGTGATCTCGCTTCCCGGCGGCGAGTACTTGAGCGCGTTGTCGACCAGGTTATTGAGCACCTTGGTGATCAGCGACGCGTCGACTCGGATAGGGAAGAGAGGCTCGAGCCTGACGTTGATTCGGCTTCCCTGGGCTCGCGCCTGTGCGCGGAAGCCCTCGATCGTCTTCTCGACGAGCTGATTGATGTCCTTGGACTCGAGCCTGAGCTGCATGCGGTTGCTCTCGATCTTGGTGAGCTCCAGGATGCTGCTGATGAATCGATTGAGCTCCTCGGTCGAGGCCAGAATGTGGTGAATCGTCTCGCGGTCGCGTTCGATGAGCCGGTCGGCCGCCTTGCGCAGGAGTACTTCCGCCAGGCCGTGGATCCGCGCGACCGGAGTCTTGAGGTCGTGGGTCACGAGCGAAAGGAAGTTCGCCTTGAGCTCCTCCACCTGCCGCAGGAGGTCGTTCTGACGCTGAATCTCCCAGCGCTTCTTGTACTCGAGGATGAGCCGGTACGGCACGACCAGGTAGTAGCTCAGGAAGATGCCGACGAGCGGCTGGCTCTCCCGGAGCCACAGGCCCCGGGCCGTGAACAGGAGCTGCCCCGCGATCAGGAAGACCACCGACAGGGTGAGGGTGGAAAACACTCCGTAAAGGGGCGTGGAATTCATCACCCAGCCGAGCACGAACGCGGTCACGGAGAAGGTGACTCCCCAGTTGAGCCACTTGGGAGCCCGGACGACCCCGTTGTCCCCGATGATCGAATCGAGGATCGTCGCGTGAACCACGAGCTTCGGATTGCTGAAGGCGGTCTTTGAGTAGGGAGTGTAGGCGAAGTCGCTCGAGTCTTCCTTGGTCAGCGTGCCGACGAGCACGATCTTGCCGGCCAGGGCATCCCGGCCGACCGAGCCGCGGAGCACCTCCGAGAAGAGCACCCGCTTGTAGGGCAGCTCGTGAGGCCTCGACGGGTGGAGCGCGGGGCTTCCGTGATATCGGAAGAAAAACAGATGGCCGTCGACCTCGGGCACGAAGAACGTGCCCCGGGGTCGCGCTCCCGGCGCGACCAGACCCAGTCGCTCGGCGAGCTCCGTATGGAAGACGGGCTTGTCGTAGAGGCTGACGAACGCCCGGCGGGTGATCTTGTCTTCGGCGAAGACGTTTCCGTCCTTGTGGACAACCGCGAGCGAATGCGGAAGGGCGCTGAGCGGGTAGGGCGGAATGACCTCTCCGCCGTTCACGCCGAACGGCGTGCCCAGCAGGAACGGGATCCCCTTGGCCTCCAGGCGTTCGGCCGCCCGGACGAAGCGTCGGCTCCATTCCGTAGCGAAGAGACTCGGGTTCATCTCGTGAACCCGGGCCATGTTGACGAGATAGCCCACGGCCTTGGGCTCGATCCTCCCGAGGGCCTCGAGCAGGCGGGCGTGGTG
Source organism: uncultured Bacteriovoracaceae bacterium (assembly GCA_964372615.1). GTDB lineage: Bacteria > Bdellovibrionota > UBA1018 > UBA1018 > UBA1018 > CAYJTX01. Next base: position 2,107 of record CAYJTX010000259.1, read on the forward strand.
GTCCAGGGGCAGGGGGGCGAACTCGTTGAGGGACTCGGTCGTCGCGTCGTCGAGGGTCACGAGCACGATGTCGGAGGTCGGCGCGGCCTGCGCGCCGTGGGACATCCGGAAGTCGTAGAGGTTGGCTTCTAGCAGGCTGAACTCGAGACTCATGAGAATCGCGGTCAGGGCGGCGGCGCCCACGACGATCAGCAAGGCATTCTCGAAACGCTTGAGGGTCTGCAGAATCACGGTCGAACCCACTACCTCGGCAACCACCACGCTCGCTTGATCCACATCCACGGGGGACCCCTCGGTCTCAAGCCGGCGTGGTACGGCCGGGTCCCTCGGGCATTCCAAAAGCAAGCCGTATACCACCTGGTGACGTTTTGTCACTTCTACTAACATATTGAATACTTTGATATTCTTATAGACTCAGGGGGACCCCTCGGTGTTCAGAACCTTGACATGTGTCTCTCGTGACCCGCGTTTCCTCAGGGAGATGTTGCCGGAGTACCGCACCCTCAGTAAGCGAGAGGCCATCTGCCTTGACGCTTCGTCAAGCCAGCTGGGCGACTGGGGGATCAGTCGGCGGTTTCCCTTGACGGGACGTCAAGCGAATCGGGGGTGCAAGTGAGAGTGGGTTTACTGCTGGGGCTGAGTCTTTTCCTGGGTGGGCTTGGGGCGCAGGCTCGCGCGGTCACGTTTGGATCCGGGACGTTTCTCGACTCGAGCGAGTTCCTGAGGCGGGAGGAGAGCCGCGAAGGTCTTCGTCGCGCGCTCGACGGCGTTCTGCTCGTGGGCGCCCGCGCGACGGCTTTCCTCATCACGCCCGACGGCTGGGCGGTGACCGCTCGGCACGTGGTTCAGGATCTCTACATCGGCCCGGTCACCGACTGCTCGCGCCTGCCGCTCTTTTTTAGGCACGAGGCGACGCCTGACGGCTCCACGCCGCGCTCGGCGCGCCTCCGCTGCCTTGAGATCGCGGTGAGCGAGTACAACGACGATTTCGTCCTCTTTCGCGTGGCCGTGCCCGAGGGGATGCGCGAGCTTCCTTACGCGCCGATCGAAGCGGATGCCGGCGCGGTTCGGGAAGGCATGGAAGTAGTCGTCGCGGGCCACCCGCACGCGCGCGATTTCTCCGCGGCCACGAAGAAGGCGGCGAAGGGGCCCGTCGTCCTTCACGCGCCCGAGGATCCGCAGCTCCCGCACTTCCTGCATCTCGTCGATACGGAAGGCGGCAACTCGGGCTCACCCGTGCTGACGGCGGACGGCCGCGTGATCGGCCTCCACATTCGAGGCGTGCCGAGCTACTCCGCGGGCGTGGACGCCCTCGTGAACGGGCGGCGCGAACGCATCCACCGCTTCAACGTCGCTGTGTCGATGGCGTACCTCGCGAGGAAGTACATCGAGCCCGTGCTGGACAGGAACTGACCGGTTCGGCTCTGCAGGCGTCGGAATCGATCTCGGGCCGGGGCTGAAGTTCTAGGGCCGCGCGTACAGCGCCTGAAGCCAGGCCTTCCAGGACGGAAGCGCGCGGTAGAACTCCGACTTCGTGAAGTCCTCGATCCGCGCTGCGTAGTCGCGCTCGGAGACGGGCAGCCAGACCGAGACGGCCTTGAAGCCCATCAGATACATGCTGCTCTCGGCCGTCGTGTAGTTCGTCCCGAGCGCGTAGGCCATCACCGCGCGGTGGAGCGCCTGCTTCGCGTCGCCGGCGGCCTGGTCCAGCGCCTGGGCGGCGGGTGTCTGGCTTCCGCTGGTTTCCGATTCGTCGCGCACCAGCGTGCGCACGAGGGTGAGGAACGAACCCACCTCCTGAGCGCCGCCCAGGAACGTCGGCGCCTTCTGCAGCACGAACTTCACGTCCATCGCGCGGAGGGGATCTTCGGCGAGGTACTCCTTCATGCGCCTCGCGACCCGGTCGAGCGCCGGGAAGAGCGTCTGCCGGAGCTCGTCAGACGACAGCGCGCTCATGGTGACGGTCTTGATGCCCTCCGGAGCGATTCTCCCCTGCAGGCCGTTCGGGGCCATGGACGCCTTGAAGAGCTTGGGCATCATGCGGGCCATCAAGTACGGCTCGTCGTCGGAGCGGGTGGCGGCGCGCTCGCCGGCGAAGCCGCCCTTGTTGAGCTCGTAGAGCAGCCGTCGATAGGGCAGCCCGAGGAAATTCTGAACCTGAGTGGACCCGACGACGAATCGGGCCGCGCCCGACATTTCAGTCGCCACCTCGAGCATCTGCATCAGGCACGCGTCGGAGGCGTAGACGTCGAAGGGCTTTCCGCCGCGCAGGCGCTCGGCGACACCCGAGAGCGTGGCGCGCAGGCTCGGAATGTCGAGGTACGAGCCGCTCGACTGGTTGAAGGCGAGGCCTCCGAAGGCGCGGCCCCCAAAAGGTGAAATGAAGGGGGTTTCCACCGGAGTCGCCGGCGCGGCGGGCACACCGAGATCGGCTTCCTCCGGGGATAGAAAGCGGCTCGTGGCCGGGCGTTCGGGGCGGGTCGAAGTCCAGCCCTGGCCGTGGCCCCAGACGATGGCCATTACATTGTCGGAGGGGAACTCGCGGATGCCCCACTCGAGAAACTTTCGCAGCTTCGCGGCCTCGGCTTCCCGAGACTCGGGCAGCTGGGTGACGACCGGGGATCGGATGTCGCTCTCCGTCCGTCGATCGAAGAAGTCTTTCGTGAGGGTGGCGTCGTAGGGTTCCGGGGTCTGGAACATGTGGAGGCGGCGGATGCCGCGGTCGCCCGCGGTGTCGAGCTGAACCACGAGATCCGTCTTGCGAGTGGATGCGCCGTAGTTTGAAGCGCTCTTGTACCCTGCCTCCATCTCGTAGAGGTCCCAGTAGGCATAAGGAGTCAGGTCGTTGTCGGCCGCCATGTAGACGAGAATCGTCCACTCCTTGCGGCAGCGTTTACGGTTCACGCGCCCGGCGTAGTCGGCGTAGGTCTCGGATCCGGCGGTATCGAACCGGGCGGTCGCGCAGCGGGGCAGCTCGGCGGCGCGAACTTCGGCGAGTGCGGCGGACGCAAGAGCGGCGAGGCTCGCGAAGACCAGAAGGAGGCGGCGGGAAGCTCTCATGAAGGTCTGCTTCAGGAAGCGTTGAGGCGGAGCCGCTTCCGGGGGGAGAGTCGCGGTCACGACTCTCCCCCCGAGCAGCGAACTTCAGCCTTCGGGCTTACCGCTCCACTCGGGAGCGGGTGACCAGCGCCTCGACGATCGCGGCCAGCGGCTGGCCGGCGCGCGAGGTGCGGGCGGCCACCGAACGCCACTGCGAGGGCACCGAGGAGCGCCCGTCCCAGCGACCGCTCAGCAGGCCGTCGCCCACCGACTGCGCCCGGGTGCCGACCGGCGGTACCCAGAGGAAGTCGGGGTGCAGGTTCGTGTACCACTCGCCGCCGATGATCTCGCCCGCGGAGTTGAGCTCGAGATCGTAGTTGTAGGTGGCGGTGCGGATACCGTCGCGGCTCGGGTCGTCCGTGGTCGCATGCGACGGCCGCGTCT
>CAYJTX010000260.1:0-5589 GCA_964372615.1 uncultured Bacteriovoracaceae bacterium
CAGGGGAATCGGGCACGGCCACCGACGTCATTCCCGAGCGCGTGCGCCCAGGTGGGCGTGAGCTGCCTGCCGCCGGCGTTTCAGGGCACCCTGGAGACGAAGGCCCTCAGCACGAAGGGCTTCGACCGCCAGATCGGGCCCGAGGCGGCCCAGGCCGCGACACCCGAGGTTCTGGCGTCGCTCGGCCGTGGAGTCGTGCCTCCCGGATTCCTTGAATCGCGCCTCCCCGATAAGCTCGGCAAGGTGAAGAAGAGCCTGCTGTACTTCTCGGAGAAGGCCTTGGCGAATCCGAGAGTCTTCCGGAACGCGGTCGATGAAGCATTCGCGAAGAAAGGTCTGATCCAGGCGGGGGCGACATCCGGCTCGAAGGGAGTCATGGCCTCCTCGCCCGCGCTGCAACCCAGCTCCACGGCCCAGCCTCTCACGGGCACGAGCTTCAAGTCCTACGGCAGCTGGGAGGATCCGTCCCAGACCGCTCAGCCCGCACAGGCCATGATGGGTCAGAGGGTCGCCCTCCCTCCTCCACACACCTTTGACGACGCTGATGAGCTTCATTCCGCCGGAACGGCCTCCCTCTTCCAGATCGTTTCGCGCCGTATGGACAAGTCCCGCGGGATGGTCACTGACGAGGAGTGGTCGACTCAGATCAATCGCGCAATGCATGGGTTGCCGGCGAAATGAGCGGCTAGAGCACTGACCCGTCCGACGACACCCGGCTGCGGCGACCGGATCGCCCGGCGGACACTGGTCGCTCAGCCCGCTCGGAGGACGTCTCCCGGCTCTGCCCCCGCCGCAGGGTCCGCGTGGTCCTTCAGGAAGGCGCGAAAACCCACGTGGTGGAGGCTTGCCTGAATACGAGCAGCCGGGCATCGCGAACCGTGACCGGCCTGGCCGAGCTGCTCGCGACCCTTGCCAGCTCGAGAGCGAGAATCTAGAGCTCTGACCAGTCTGCGCCCGCGCTTCTGTTGACCACCAGCGGGACGGAGAGCTTCATGGCCCCTTCCATCGCGGTGACGAGCGCCCGGCCGGCCTCCTCGGCCTCGCCCTTGGGGCACTCGAGCACGAGCTCGTCGTGCACCTGCATGATCATCCGGCAGCGGAAGCCCTCGCGCTCGAGCCGGTGGTCGACCTCGGCCATCGCGAGCTTCATCAGATCCGCGGCCGTTCCCTGGATCGGCGTGTTCATCGCGATTCGCTCGGCGTTCGCGCGGACCGCGGGGTTCTTCGAGCGAATATCCGGGAGCACGCGCTTGCGGCCCGAGAGCGTCGTCGTCCACCCCCGCTCGCGGGCGTCCAGGATGAGCCCGTCCAGGAAGCGCTTCACGCCGCTGTAGCGCTGAAAGTAGCGATCGATGATCTCCTTGGCCTCCTTCTGCGGGATCTTGAGCTCCTGCGAAAGCCCGAAGGGAGTCTTGCCGTACATCAGGCCGAAGTTGATCGCCTTCGCGATCCCGCGCTGCCGATCGTCGACCTGAGCACTCGTCACCCCGAAGATCTCGCGCGCGGTGCGCCGGTGGACGTCCTCGCCCTTCTGAAACGAGCCGACCAGCTCCGGATCGCCGCTCATGTGCGCGAGGATGCGAAGCTCGATCTGGCTGTAGTCGGCCGAGACGAGCACCGAGCCCTCGGAGGGCACGAAGGCCCGCCGAATCCTGCGGCCCCGCTCGGTGCGAATCGGGATGTTCTGGAGGTTGGGGTCGGAGCTCGAGAGCCGCCCGGTCGCGGCCACGGCCTGGTGGTAGCTCGTGTGGATGCGCCCCGTGACCGGATCCCGCAAACCCGGGAGAGGGTCGACGTAGGTGCCCTTGAGCTTCGCGATTTCCCGATACTCGAGCAAGAGCCGCGGGACCTCATGCAGCGGCCCTAGCGCCTCGAGCACCGCGGCGTCCGTCGAAAAGCCGGTCTTCGTACGGCTCTGCGTGGGTAGCGCGAGGTCCTCGAAAAGGAGCTTCGCGAGCTGCTTCGGCGAGTTGAGGTTGATCGGGCCCTTCGTGTGCGCGCCGATCCTCTCCTCGATCGATCGCAGCTCCCGCTCGAACTCCTTCGAGAGCTTCTCGAGCCAGGCGGCGTCGATCGCGACACCCGCGAGCTCCATTCTCGAGAGGATATCGACGAGCGGGAGGTCGATCGTCGCGAACACCTCCATCAAGCGCTCTTCCTCGAGGCGGGGCCGGAGCACGTCCCAGAGGCGCACGCAGGCCCATGCATCCTCCGCCGAATAACGGGTCGCGAGCTCGACGGGAACCTGGTCAAAGCCGATCTGATTCTTTCCCTTTCCGCAGACCTCCTCGTACGTGGTCACGCCGTAGCCGAGATACTGAGCGGCGAGGGCCTCGAGGTTGTGGCGCCCCTCGGGCTGCAGCACGTATGCCGCGACCATGGTGTCCGCGCCGATCCCGTCCGGTCGCAGGCCCTGAGTGCGGAGCACGCTGAAATCGTATTTGAGATTCTGCCCGATCTTCTTCACGCGCGGATTCTCAAGCAGTGGCTTGAGTCTCTCCATGACAAGCTTCGCGGACAGCTGTGGGTGGTGCGTTCCCCGGTGCCCGACGGGCACGTAGCAGCCGAAGGCGCGGTCGTAGCAGAGCGCGACTCCGACAAGCTCAGCCTGCCGCGGGTTGAGAGAGGTCGTCTCCAGATCCACGCCGAATTCTCCGGCCTTCTCGATCGCCTCGAGCGCGCGAGAAAGCTCGGCCTCGGTTGAAATCGTGCGGAAGTCGCCGTGAACCGCGCCGCTCGCAGCCGCCGCGCCGCCCGGAGGGGCACTGGCGGCTGGGAGCGCCCCGGACCATTTGCGCAGTAGCGTGTGGAAGTCCATCTCTCGTAGGAAATCCGCGAGCGGCGGCGTGAGCGTGAATCGGTACTCCAGCCGCTCCGGAGCGGCATCCACCGCGACGTCGTCCTTCAGGGTGACGAGCTCCGCTGAAAGCCGCGCCTCTCGCGCCTGGGTTCTGAGCGCGTCGCCCTTCTTGCCGGGGATCGCCCCGCTCTCAGCCGCGCGAAGCACGCCCTCCAGATCGCCGTGCTCCTTGAGCAGCTCGACGGCGCCCTTCGGGCCGATCCCCCCGACCCCCGGCACGTTGTCGGAGCTGTCGCCGACGAGAGCGAGGTAATCGCGCACGCGCTCGGGCCCCACGCCGAACTTCTCCGTGACCTCGCCGGGGCCGAAGGTCCGGTCGTTCATGGTATCCCAGACGACGACCCGGTCGGACACGAGCTGCATGAGATCCTTGTCGCCCGTCACGATCACCACGCGATGACCCGGATCGCTCTCGAGCCAGCGCTTCGCAAGGGCCGCGATCAGATCGTCGGCCTCGATTCCGCTCTTTCGATAGCCCGGCAGCCCCATGGCGCCCACGAGCTGCTCGATCCGGTCGAACTGCGGCAGGAGCTCCTCGGGTGGCGCGGAGCGGTTCGCCTTGTACTCCGGGTAGACCTCCTTGCGGAAGCTCGGCTCCTTCGAGTCGAAGACCGCGGCCAGGTACGTGGGCTTGGCGTCATCGATGAGCTTCGCAAGCATCGTGGCGACCCCGTAGACGGCGTTCGTGGGTTCGCCGGCCCGGTTGCTGAGCGAGCGAATGGCGTAAAAGGCGCGAAAAATGAATGAGCTCAGATCGACGAGAAAGAGCGTCGACTCCGGGGAATCGAAGCGGGCCATGCGGCCAACCCTACTTCGCCTCTCCTTTGAGGTCGAGCACTTCGGTGTCGCCCATCTGGTCGCCGAGGCGATGGCCGGTCTCCGCGGTCGCCATCAGGTAGATCTCCATCGCCATCAGCGGAAGCCCCACGAGCACGAGAATGATCCAGCCCCAGACCGGAATGATGGCGAAAAAGGTGGCAAGCGCGATCGGCGCGTTCCGCAGAGCGGAATCTCCCAGGTTCGCGGGTGCGTGTCGGGAGCGGCTCCAGACGCGAAGCTTGAACAGCTTCTTGCCGACGCTCTGGCCGCGCAGCGGTTTCCAGGGGAGTCCGTCCGCGACGAGGCTGTACAGAAAACCCAGGAGCGGACCCAGCGGGTACGGAAGAATGACCGCGATCAGAACGACCACCGCGACATCGACCGCTTTCGCGCCCACGCGGGCGAGCAGGCCGACCCGAACCGACTGAGGCACGGGAAGCGCGAAGAGCATACCCTTCGATTGTGACGCGCGGAGGCGCGCGCCTCAAGCCCTGATTCGCCCCCGGTTCCCCGACGCGCGCCGGGTAGTGCATGGCGTCAGCCGAAGCCCTGACCGCGACTCAAAGTCCCCCCCCGGCATTCCCCAGGAGTAACGGTAGCCCAGATCGCCGTTGTCGAAGAAATCGATCGCGACCTCTTCGCGGAAGGCGGTGAAATCCTCGGGCTCGTTGTATCCGAATACGATCTCAGTGCTCTGGGTCTCCGTCTGCTGCCGACGAAGCTCGTGCGTGACCAGACCCGGAAGGTTCGTGCTCAAGGTCGTGAGCGTCAAACGCTCGTCGACCGATGGCGCAACAAGGCTCTCCTCTTCATGGAAGAGCTCACCGCTCTCCTTGCCCTTGGCAACGAATCGGAGCGCGACCCCTCGGCCCTCCAAAACGGGTTGAACTTTGAGGCTACCGACGAAACGGCGCCCCTCGTGATTGGTCCCCTCGCCCTGGTACTCACCCTGATACTTGAGCAGCGTCTTCAAAACCGATTCCATCGACTCCCCCCCTTACGCCGCCAGCGTGCGTCGGGGAGGACCGGCAAGTCAAGTCGACGGCTGGGGCCTCTACTTCAGAAAGAACCGGTCGAGCAGATCCACCATGCTGTGAATCGCGAAGATGTGAGTTTCCTGAATTCTGCTCGAGTTCTTTGCCAGACGGACGCCCAGATGCAAGTCGCAGGAATCTTTGAGTTTGCCTCCCGAGCCCCCCGTCAGTGCGATGACGCGGCAGCCCTTCTTTCGAGCCTCTTCGGTGGCAAGGAGTACATTGCGACTCGTTCCAGAGGTTGAAATCGCGATGAGGATGTCTCCCGATTCCGCAAGGGCCTGCACCTGCTTCGCGAAGACGTGCTCGAAGCCGAAGTCATTTCCGATCGCCGTCAGATTGGAGCTGTCAGTCGATAGCGCCACGGCCGGCAGGGGGCGCCGATCGACGATCATCTTGCCGACCATCTCAGCAGCCATGTGCTGGGAATCGGCCGCCGAGCCCCCATTTCCGCAAATCAGCACCTTTCCGCCGCCCGCGATGCACTGGCCCAGCCACTCGGCCGCACGGACTAGATCCTTCGCATGGGCCTGGAAAAATGCCTCGCGCGCTTCGAGCGATTCGCGGTGGGTCTCGAGAAGGTACTGGTCAGGGGTCATCAGATTGGACGTCCTCCATCGGGTTTGTTACGGATACTCCACTCGTGAGTTTCATTCCAGCTTGAATCAGGAGATCGGACGCATGGCGGGCTCGAAAAACGTAGGTGTGGCGACGGACGCGAACTTCGATTCCGAGGTGCTGAAATCAGATCAGCTCGCACTCGTCGATTTCTGGGCCGAGTGGTGCGGCCCCTGCCGCCTCCTGGCGCCGACGATCGAAGCAATCGCCGACGAGTACCAGGGTAATGTGAGAGTTTTCAAAATGAACGTCGACGAG
>CAYJTX010000261.1:0-1262 GCA_964372615.1 uncultured Bacteriovoracaceae bacterium
TGCGGAAAATAGGCCACATAAAGCGCGAAATAGCCGAAGTGGGGCTCCACCTTCTGCTTCCCCCGGTAAACATCGATCGTGTAGCTCATCGACTGGAAAGTATGGAACGAGATCCCCATCGGCAGGATCAGATCGAGAGCCGAAAAATCTCCAGGCGCCCCCCGGAGGTAGCCGATCATCGCGTTCAATGTGCGGGCGAAAAATCCGAAGTACTTGAAAACGAAGAGGATACCGAGGTTCACGCCCAGACTCAGAATCAGGATCAGCTTCCGGCGTTCCGGAAGGGTGACCCTTTCAAGCCAGATCCCGGCTCCATAATCGATGATCGAGATGCCCAGGATCAGGAGCGCGAACTCCGGCCGCCAGGCCATGTAGAACAGATAGCTCGCGACCAGGAGCAATCCCCACCGCTGACGGTGAGGCAGGAGATAGTACGCCGCCGCCACGGTCGGCAGGAAAAGGAAGTACTCGAGCGAATTGAAGACCATGAATTGACACTGATTAACACCCGTTGATAGTCGTTGGCCAGTGCAGGCAATCTATCGAATCCTCACACCCAGGGAGCGGCTGGCGGCCGTCGGCGTCCTGGCTTTGATCATCACGCAGGGTCTGGTCGAAGCCGTGGGGATCGGGTCGGTTCTACCGTTCCTGACGCTCCTTGCCGATCCCCAGAAGGCTCTTCAGGAACCCAGGATCCAGCGGGTCTACCAGTGGATCGGAGCTTCAAGTCTCACCGACTTCACGCTGACCGCCTGCGTAGGGCTCTTCGCGGTCTTCGTTGCCAAGAACCTCTTCGTGATTCTGAGCGATTACGTGCAAGCCCGGTTCTGCCTCGGGCGGCAGCATCGGATCGCGAGCCAGCTTCTCGAGAGCTACCTCAAGAGGGACTACACGTTCTTTCTCGGAGCCAACTCCTCGATCCTGCTCCGGCACATCACCAACGACGTCACGGCGGTTTGCCAGGGCGTTCTTCTCTACGGACTCATGCTCCTGTCGGAGCTCGTGACTTGCGGCTTCATCCTAGCGCTCATGTTCCTCACCAAACCTAAGCTATCGCTCGCCCTGCTTCTGGGAGGGGCTGCGGTCACGGGCCTGCTCTACCTCCTGATTCGAAATCGCTCAAAACGCTACGGCCAGGTCGTCCACCAAACCAACGATCAGATCTTCAAGACCACTGCCGAAGCGCTCGCGGGCGTGAAGGACATCAAGGTTCTGGGGCTGGAACGGTAAGAGCCAGGACTGGACCGGCGGGCCCGATTTCA
>CAYJTX010000261.1:1272-2623 GCA_964372615.1 uncultured Bacteriovoracaceae bacterium
TCAGGGTCCATAGCCGGAAGAACACGGAGGCGATGACCCTCAATCGCACTCTTGGGCACCTGCCGCGCCTCACGCTCGAGCTGGTCGCGATCGGAGCGGTCCTTTCCATCGTCGTCTACGCCTTCCAAACTCGAGACGGGATGCAGGAGTTCCTTCCCGTCCTCGGGCTTTTCGGCGTCGCGGCGTATCGCATCATGCCGTCCATCCAGCGCATCCTCAGCGCCTTGAACACCTTTCGATACAGCAAGCCCGCGGTCGATGTCGTCGCCGGGGCGCTCGCCGAGGGCCCCTCCCCCATTTTCCCCGAGGCCGAGGGAAGCCCGAACGAAGCCCTGACCTTCGCGAGCCGGATCACGTTCGAGGGCCTGAGGTACCGTTACCCGGGCACGAGGTCGGACGTCCTCCAGGACGTTTCTCTCAAGATCGAGAAGGGCGAAAGCCTGGGCTTGGTCGGGATGTCCGGGGCCGGAAAGTCCACCTTGATCGACCTGCTCCTGGGACTTCTTGAGCCCACCGGCGGCTCGATCCGGGTGGATGGGGCTCCGGTCACTCGTTCCAACACCCGCTCCTGGCGGCGAAACATCGGTTACGTGCCTCAGCAGATCTTCCTCGCGGACGACACGATCGCCCGCAATATCGCGTTCGGCGTCGGGGAAGAGGGGCTCGACCTGGACCGGGTCCGCCGGGCCGCGCGCGCGGCGCAGCTCGACGAGTTCGTCTCCTCTCTCCCGGGGGCGTACTCCACTCGCATCGGAGAGCGGGGCGTGCAGCTCTCGGGCGGCCAGAGGCAACGCGTCGGCATCGCGCGGGCCCTGTACGAGGAGCCTTCCGTCCTGGTCCTGGACGAGGCCACAAGCTCGCTGGACGGCGCGACCGAGGCGATGTTCACCGAAGCCGTCAAGGCCCTGAAGGGGCACAAGACGCTCATCATCGTCGCGCATCGCCTGACGACGGTGAAGGACTGTGACCGGCTGGTCGTCCTGAACGGGGGCCGGATCGTCGGAAGCGGCCCCGCCGAGACCCTGCTTCGCGACTGCCCGGAGTACGAGGTGCTCGCCCGAAGTGGATTGGGGGCGCCGTGACCGAGCTCGACGTCAAGGACCTGGTGGACCGGATCGCGACAGTGCTCGGAAGGTCAGGCGACCACGCCGATTCCGTCGCCGCTCTGCATGAACCTCTTTTTCGCGGCAACGAGTGGAAATACGTCCGGGAGTGCATCGACACCGGTTGGGTATCCAGCGCGGGGGAATACGTCGGGCGCTTCGAGGAAAAGCTCGCCGAATTCACGGGGGCCCGGCGCGCCGTGGCGACCGTCATCGGCACCGCCGCCCTGCACCTCTGCCTCCTCCTG
>CAYJTX010000261.1:2633-5580 GCA_964372615.1 uncultured Bacteriovoracaceae bacterium
CCGGCACGGGCGTCGCCTCGAAGGGGCGGCCCGGCGCGGCCACGGCCCCGAAGCCCGAGCGGACCTCGATCTCCTTCCGGTCGGCGAGGCGGGCGAACTTCACGGCGCCCTCCTCCACCTGGAGCCGCGCGCTCTCGCGGTCGGCCGAGAGCGAGAAGCGCGTGCCCACGACCGTGACCCTCGCCTGCGCCGTGGCGACCGTCATCGGCACCGCCGCCCTGCACCTCTGCCTCCTCCTGGTCGGGGTGGAGCGGGAAGACGAAGTCCTGATGCCCGCCCTCACCTTCGTCGCGACGGCCAACGCGATCTCCTACTTCGGAGCCGTGCCGCACCTCGTGGACAGCGACGAGCTCACGCTCGGCGTGAACGTCCCGAAGCTGCGCGAGTACCTGACGGCCACGGCGGTGGTCCGCGACGGCTCCTGCTTCAACCGCCGAACGGGCCGGTGCATCCGCGCCGTCGTTCCGATGCACACCTACGGGCACCCGGTCGATCTGGACCCCCTGCTCGCCCTTTGCGAGGAATACCATCTGACCCTCATTGAAGACGCCGCCGAGTCGCTGGGCAGCTCGTACAAGGGCGGGCACACGGGGCACTGGGGCCGGGTCGGGGCCCTGAGCTTCAACGGAAACAAGGTCGTGACGACCGGGGGCGGGGGCGCGATCCTCACCAACGACGAGCGGCTCGCCGATCGCGCGAAGCATCTGTCGACGACCGCCAAGCAGCCGCATCGCTGGGCGTTTCACCACGACCAGGTGGGCTTCAACTACCGCCTGCCGAATCTCAACGCGGCGCTCGGCGTGGCGCAGCTGGAGCAGCTGCCGGGATTCCTGGAGGGAAAGCGGCGGCTCGCCGCCCGGTACCAGGAGCTCTTCGCGACGGCCCGCGGCGCCACGATCTTTCGCGAGCCGCACTTCGCGCGCAGCAACTACTGGCTGAACGCGCTCGTGCTCGAGCCGCGCCACGAAGCCCTGAGAGACGAGGTCCTGTCGGCCTGCCACGCGCGCGGAATCCAGGCGCGCCCCGCCTGGGACCTCATGCATCGCCTTCCGATGTTCGCCGACTGCCCGCGAATGGATCTCGCCGTTTCTGAAGGCCTCGAGCGCCGGCTGGTTTGCCTGCCCAGCAGCGCGAGGTACGGAATTTAGGAGCCCGAAATGAAAGAATGGAAAAAGACGCTCGTCTCCCCGTCCCTCCTGGTCCGCGAGGTGATCGAGGCCTTGAACGCGAACTCCCTCCAGATCGTGGTCGTCGTGGACGCCGAGGGCAAGCTCCTCGGGACCATCACCGACGGGGACATCCGTCGCGCCTTTCTCAGGGGTGTCAACTTGAGCGACACAGCCGAATCCGTGATGAATCGCAAACCCAGAAGCGCGAGCCGCTCCGAGCGCAAGAGCAAGCTGGTCGAGAGAATGACCGAGCTCCAGCTCCGGCACATGCCCATCGTCGACTCTTTCGGCCGGGTCTGCGGGGTGGAGGTGATCGAGGATCTGCTCCAGCCCGCCGCGAGGGACAACTGGGTCGTACTCATGGCGGGCGGGCTCGGCAGCCGGATGAGCCCGCTGACCGACACCTGCCCCAAGCCGATGCTCCGGGTGGGGAATAAACCCCTTCTCGAGATCATTCTCGAGAACTTCGTGAATCACGGCTTCAAGAAGTTCTTCATCTCGGTGAACTACATGGCCGCGATGATCGAGGACCACTTCGGCGACGGCAGCCGCTGGGGGATCGAGATCCGCTACCTGCGCGAAGAGACCAAGCTCGGCACTGCGGGCGCACTGAGCCTTCTGCCCGAGGCCCCCACCGCGCCACTGGTCGTCATGAACGGCGACCTGCTCACCAAGGTCAACCTCCAGCAGCTCCTGGAGTTCCATCTGGAGCAGCGGGGCAAGCTCACGATGTGCGTCCGCGAGTACGATTTCCAGGTCCCCTTCGGAGTAGTGAAGATGGATCAGCACCTGATCACCTCCGTCGACGAGAAGCCCGTGCATCGCTTCTTCGTCAACGCGGGCATCTACGTTCTCGAACCGGAAACCCTCCGCCACCTCCGGCCGGGAGAGGCGATCGACATGCCACAGCTGGTCGATCGGCTGCTCCAGGACCGGCACGAGACGGTGGCGTTTCCGATCCGCGAGTACTGGCTCGACGTCGGTCAGCAAACCGATCTCGAAAGGGCCCTCGGGGAGTACGTGTGATCGACGGGAAGTCGGTCCTCGCGGTCATCCCCGCCCGGGGCGGCTCCAAGGGCATCCCGCGCAAGAATCTGAAGCTGGCCGGCGGCAAGCCGCTCATCGCCTGGACGATCGAGGCCGCGAAGAGGTCTCGCACGATCGACCGCCTGATCCTGTCCTCCGAGGACCCCGAGATCATCGACTGTGCGAAGAAATGGGGCTGCGAGGCACCCTTCGTGCGGCCGGCCGAGCTGGCACGGGACGAAACACCCGGCATCGACCCGGTTCTTCACGCGCTGAGTCAGCTGCCGCCCCATGACTATGTCGCGCTCCTGCAGCCGACCTCGCCGCTGCGAACGACCGAGGACATCGATGCGTGCGTCGCCCAATGTCATGAGTCCTCCGCCCCCGCATGCGTCAGCGTGTGCGAAGTGGATAAGAGCCCTTACTGGATGTATACGTTGGGCGCTCGACACCAGCTCACGCCGATCCTGAAAGACGGCGTTCGCGAAGCAGCCCGCCGCCAGGATCTTCCCCCTGTTTACAGCCTCAACGGCGCAGTCTATGCGGCAAGGTCGGAATGGCTGGTCCGGACGCGCGGCTTTCTCGGAGAAGGGACCGTGGCCACCATCATGAAGGCCGAGAACTCCTTGGATATCGACAGTGAGCTTGACTGGGTCGTGCTGGAAGCGATCCTATCGAACCGAAAGGGCGGGGCCTGAGATCGGAAGTGCGTCGTGTTGGGAAAGAGTGTGTTATATGGCGTGTAGATCTCG
>CAYJTX010000262.1:0-5572 GCA_964372615.1 uncultured Bacteriovoracaceae bacterium
CCCGCATCGCCCACCCTTCACGTTGAACGAGAAGCGGCCGATGCCGAACCCACGTACCTGGGACTCCGGAAGCTGTGAAAAGAGGTCGCGAATCATACCGAAAACGCCGGTATAGGTTGCTGGGTTGGATCTGGGAGTGCGCCCAATCGGGCTTTGGTCGATGTCGATCACCTTGTCGACATGCTCGATGCCAGTGAACGACCGAACTCTCAGATCGGGCGTCTGGACGGAATAGAGCCGATTCAGAAGGAGCCTGTAAAGCGTATCAATGACGAGAGTACTCTTTCCGCTTCCGGAAACTCCGGTGACGCAGATGAATACCCCAAGCGGAAACTCCACCGTCACGTCCTTCAGATTATTCTGATGAGCCCCCTCCAAGCGGAGGCAGCGCCCTGGGTCTAATGGCCTCCGAACGGGGGGAATCGATACAGACAAGTCACCTCGAAGGTATCGAGCGGTCAAGCTGGCCTTACTGGCGAGAATCTTGTCGATGGGGCCGCTTTCGATCAGGCGCCCCCCCTGCACCCCTGCGCCCGGGCCAAGATCGACGATCCAGTCCGAAGCTTCCATGGTGTCTCGATCATGTTCGACGACCAGAACGGTATTCCCGGCATCCCTGAGCTGCTTCAGGGTCGCCAGGAGCCGAGCGTTGTCACGCTGGTGGAGGCCAATACTGGGCTCATCCAGGACGTAAATCACTCCGACAAGCGAACTCCCGATCTGGGTTGCGAGACGGATTCTCTGCGCCTCACCTCCCGAAAGGGTAGTGGTCGGCCTGGAGAGGGAAAGGTATCCAACTCCGACGTTCGAAAGGAAGGAGAGCCGGCTTCTCACCTCCTGTATGACTCTCCCGGCAATCATTCTTTCCCGCTCCCCAAGGGCGAGGGAAGAGAAGAAGTCACTCAGCTCCCCAGCGGGTCGCAACGAGAGCTCATGGATGCTACTGCCCGAAAGGCGAAAGCAAAGACTCTCCTTTCTGAGGCGGGCTCCCTTGCAAGAGGGACAGGGGTGAGAATCGGGAGTGACATCCAGCACTGCTCGGGCGATTTCCTCCATCGCCGGGACCGCGTCGTCCGAATCTGCCACCCCCCTTGCCGCCGGGTCGATTCCCAGTCCGTCACAGGTCGGGCAGGCGCCCATAGGACTATTGAACGAGAAAGTTCTCGGTTCTGGAGCCGGATAGCTGACTCCGCATTCGGCGCATGCGGACTTTTCCGAAAGTAGCGTCTCTTCCACCACCACGCGCGCGCCACCGGGTTCAGCGGGTTCCCCCCCTTTTTGAACGAGAAGTTGGCCCTCACCGAGCTTTAGGGCTAGCTCCACCGAATCCGAGACGCGGGCCGCGATCAGGGTTCGATCGCCCTTGAGAATGAGGCGATCGATGAAAACGTCGATATCGTGCTTTCGATTCCTCTCGAGGGCGATGTCTTGGGATAAGTCGAGAGTCTCACCATCGACGCGGATCCGGACGAACCCCCCCTGTCTGAGTTGGATGAGCTCCTTCTGGTGCTCGCCCTTTCGTCCGCGCACGATAGGGGAAAGGATGGCAATCCGAGCACCCTCCTCCTGCGCGAGAATGGAATCAACGATCTGCTGGTGCGACTGCGACCGGATCGGGCGTCCGCACTTCCAGCAGTACGGCTTCGAGATTCTCGCGAACAGCAGTCGAAGGTAGTCATGGATCTCCGTTACCGTCCCCACCGTTGAGCGTGGATTGTAGCTGGTGGTTCTCTGCTCGATCGAAATCGTAGGGCTCAATCCCTCGATGGAGTCGACGTCCGGCTTGCCGACCTGGTCCAGAAACTGGCGTGCAAATGCCGAGAGGCTCTCGACGTAGCGCCGTTGCCCTTCCGCGTAGATCGTGTCGAACGCGAGCGACGACTTCCCGGAGCCCGATGGCCCAGTAATGACTACCAGGCGGTCACGGGGGATCGTGACGTCGATGGAGCGCAGATTGTGGACTCGGGCCCCCCTGACAACGATCGCCTCGTCTGCTGCGCGCGGTTCTCCCGGCTCGAACCCCCCGAGCATGGGGATCAATGACCACCGCCGCCACCCGATACGTCAATTGCGGGGTGGCCGATGGACTGGGCCGCCTCAAGGAGGGCGGATTCCACGATCCTTCTGAATTCCATGAGGCGCGTCTCATTTGGGGCCTCATACCGCAAGACCAGCACGGGCTGGGTATTCGATGCTCGAATGAGGCCCCAGCCATCTCCGAAGTCGACGCGGACGCCGTCGATGTCAGTAACTTTCCGCCCATTCGACAGGCGTTTTTTCACTTCTTCGACGAGACGAAACTTCTTGTCCTCCTCGCAGTCTATGCGGATCTCGGGCGTCGCCACGACGGGCTCGAGATCGGCCAAAAGCGAGGAGACCGGGCCGTTCGCCGCCGAGGCGATCTCGAAAACCCGGAGCGCCGCATAGATGGCGTCGTCGTAGCCGAAGTACCGGTCGGCGAAGAACATATGACCGGACATCTCGCCCGCTAGAGCCGCGCCGGTTTCCCTCATCTTGGCCTTAATCAGCGAATGGCCAGTTTTCCACATCAGCGGCTTTCCTCCTTTTGCCGCAATGTCGCGATAAAGGCGGTGACTTGACTTTACTTCCGAGATGATCGTTGCACCCGGGTGGTCCTTGAGTACGTCCCTGGAAAATAGGACCATGAGCTCATCACCGAATACGACTCTTCCGGTCTCATCCACAAGGCCGATCCGATCTGAATCTCCATCGAACGCCACTCCGAAGTCCGCCTTCTCCTGGCGAACCGCAGCGATGAGGTCCCTGAGATTTTCAATGACCGTGGGATCTGGATGGTGATTCGGAAAGCGACCATCGAGCTCACAAAAGAGGGGGATCACATTCGCCCCGAGACGCCGGAAGAGCTCCGGCGCGATCGTGCTCGCCGTGCCATTCCCGGCGTCGAGCACAATTTTCAAGGGTCTGAGTGGCCTCGCGGTTTTTACGAGGTGATCGAGATAGGGTGGAATGATGGCATAATCAGAGGCCGCGCCGGCGGGACAGCGCGGGTCTACTGGCGCCTCCATGATTGAACGAAGCTTCTGGATCGCATCTCCATGAATGGTGTCGCGACCGACACAGATCTTGAAACCATTGTAGTCGGCCGGATTGTGCGATCCGGTAACCATGATTGCGCCATCGAGGTCGAGGTGGAAGGTGCTGAAGTAAGTCAGCGGTGAGGCGCAGACCCCGATTCGAATCACGTCCAGCCCCCCGACGCAGAGGCCCCTGACGAGCGCCGACGCATAGTCCTCTCCCGTGAGTCGGCAGTCGCGACCGACGGCCACCGTGAGGCGCTTTCTGGCCCTGACCGGTGTGTTGCCAGAGATCATCGCCGCGTAGGCGCAGCCAAGGCGCTCTGCGAACTCAGGCGAGAGGTCCTTTCCTGCAATCCCCCGGATGTCGTATTCCCGAAAAACGGAGCGGTTGATTCGGAAGGTCATGGGCACTCCTCTTTCGGGTATCAGCGGTTTCCGACCATCTCGAACGCCGATGAGAGTGCGGCCTCGAAGCTGGACGGGTCGGCAAGCCCCTTTCCGGCGATGTCGAAAGCGGTTCCATGGTCGACCGACGTCCGGATGATTGGAAGGCCCAAGGTTACATTGATGGTTCGAGCGAAATCAAGGAGCTTGACCGGGATTAAGGCCTGGTCGTGGTACATGCAAATCACGGCATCGTGGCGCGCAGGTTTGCTCGCTAACGCATGAAGCGCAAAAAACGTATCGGCAGAATAGGGGCCTGAAATCACGGCGCGTCTTCCCCATTCCCTCTTACACGAGCGGATAGCAGGAAGAATCGTAACGACCTCTTCGTTTCCGAATAGCCCACGTTCCCCCGCATGCGGATTCAGGCCCAGGACGGCTATTTTGGGCTTCTGGATTCGGACGACCCCAGAGAGAAACGCAATTACATGCCCCATGCAACGGATGATGGAGTCCTTCGTCAGCGCCCGTGGGACGCGTGATAGTGCCAGGTGAGTGGTGACAAGGGCAACGCGCAGGCGATCATTGGCGAGCATCATCGTCACGTTCCGAACACCGCAGAGGTCCGCCAGAAAATCCGTATGTCCGGCGTATTGAAACCCCCCCGCCTGCAGTCGCGCCTTGTTGATTGGACCCGTGACAATCGCGGAGGCCTTTCCATGGAGGACTGCTCGCGCAGCCTCTCGTATTGACCATCCGGACTGGAATCCAGCCAGTCTGTCTCGGTCGCGTGAAAGAGAAGATCTAGACACAGTGGCTGTCTCGCATGGAGCAACCACCAGGCGGAGCCGGGCAGAAACGCCTCGTGCCGCCAGTGCAACGTCCATGGAGTCGTAGCGCTCCAGGCGTGCCCCCACCCTCTGCAGGCCGTCAGCGGACCCAACGCAAACGATTCTTCCGAGGAGCTGCTTCCAGCGGGGCTTCCGCAATGTTTTCCAAACGACCTCGGGTCCAATTCCGTCCGGGTCCCCAGGAGTGACGGCTATCTGTGGACCTCTAGTCACTTGCCAATGGCGGCGGGTAGGGACTTCTCTCCAGCCCGATGGACGAAAGCAGTTTGCCTTTGGCGCTCGATCCAAAGGGAGATCTGATGCTGATACTCGGAAGCGGCGAGCTGGTTTCGGATCTCTTCCTTCATCTTTTCGAATTTTTCGTTGTCAGCAGAGACGATGTCGACGAGCTTCACAAGTACAAACGCCGAGGTGGGAGAGCCGAAGACTGGCGTCACTTCTCCGATCTTCAGCTTCTTGGTTTGCTCGCGGATCGCCGGGGAGAGCGCTTCTTCCGAGAGTGTTCCTAAGTCCCCACCCTGTTCGCGCGATGGGTCGTCGCTGATGCGCTTGGCGACCTCCTCGAAAGGCTCGCCTCCACGGAGGTCGCGAAGCGCGCGCTCGGCGGTTTCGCGGGCGGCCGCTACAGTCTTATAGTTAACCGGGTTCACGGAGATGAGTCTCAGTCGATAGGTCAAACCAGCCGCTTTTGATCGAACGTAGTGGTTATAGAAATAGTTTTTTGCGTCATGGTCGGTGATGCTGACCTTCGTTCGAATCTCGCGATCGATGAGATTGCGCTTAGCTGCGCTGATTCGGATGAGCTCGAAATAGTCATCGAAGGTGAAACCCTGCTCGGAGAGAGCTTGCCGAAGTTGCGGGCGGTCAAGCTTGTTCGTAGCCTGGATCGAGTTGATCTCCTGTTCAACTTCGGAGTCAGTGACTGGAAACTGCTGCGCGATGATGCGCTCATCGATCAGGAACTCGATGAGGTCCTTATATGTCGCCTTCGCACCCTGCGACGCGATCGTGGTTCCGGCGAATAGCGGATCCAGCTGCGCACGGAGCTCGACAGTTTTACGGAACTTACGAAGATCCGAGGAGAGAATGAGCTGCGCGTTGACGGAGGCCTCCAGGCGCTCAAGAGAGACTGCGCCTGCGTGGGCCTCAAACTGAAATGAGGATGTAAACAGCAGTAAGAGAGGCATCATTCGCCGGACCTTTGTCCCACAGGGGCGCGCCTATCGCAACTCGGCGATCAGACGGGCGTTCTCCTGAATGATCGATTCGGTCCGAGCA
>CAYJTX010000263.1:0-5555 GCA_964372615.1 uncultured Bacteriovoracaceae bacterium
CTTGAGCGAAGGGGACTTGAAATTCACCTGGGCGAGGTGGGTGCTCGCCGGCAGGCTGTCGCTCCACTTGTCCTCGGTGCCGAAGGGTGTGAGATGGACTGTCGTCGCCACCACGCGTTCCGGCGAGAGCCTCAGCCTCTCGACCCGAAAGTCCTTCCACGCCGGGTGCCTCACCCGAAGAAACGCCACTCCCCCGATCGGCGTCAGGAGATTGAACTTGCCCCTCTCGTCCGCGTAGACCGTCGAGGTCGTCGCGTAGATCGAATCCATGACCGTGACCATCGCGCCGGAGGCGGCCTTTCCATCGCCCCCGGTAATCGTTCCGCCGAGATGGCTCAGGACCCCTGCCCAGCAAACCACGCCCGGCGCAAGCAGCGCCATGAGAACTGCGATCCCAAGCATCGGCGTATCTGACCCCCGCTGCCGCCGCCCGTCAAGAAGGCGGGCCTTGAAGCGGGCTGGACGGGGACGTAGTGTGTCAAGTCGAGCCGGGAGGCTCGCGAGAAAAAATGATATGAAGACCGCCGAGATTCGTAGCCGGTTTCTGGGATATTTCGAGAAGAACGGACACAAGGTCGTCGAAAGCTCCTCGCTGGTTCCACAGAACGACCCGACGCTGCTCTTTACCAACGCGGGAATGGTCCAGTTCAAGGACGTCTTCCTGGGAAACGAGCCGCGCCCGTACACGCGCGCGGTTTCCTCCCAGAAATGCGTGCGCGCGGGCGGCAAGCACAACGACCTCGAGAACGTGGGCTTCACGGCGCGCCACCATACGTTTTTCGAGATGCTCGGCAACTTTTCGTTCGGAGACTACTTCAAGATGGACGCGATCCGTTACGCGTGGGAGTTCGTGACCCGCGAGCTGGGCCTCCCGAAGGACCGCCTCTACGTAACAGTCTTCGAGAAGGACGACGAGGCGGCCGACCTCTGGCACAAGCAGGAGGGCGTCCCGCGCGACCACATCTTCCGCTTCGGCGAGAAGGACAACTTCTGGTCCATGGGGGACACGGGCCCGTGCGGCCCCTGCAGCGAGATCTTCATCGACCGCGGCGAGAAGCACGGCTGCGGAAAACCCACCTGCGCCATGGGCTGCGACTGCGACCGCTACATGGAGTTCTGGAACCTCGTCTTCATGCAGTTCAATCGCGACGCGTCGGGAAAGCTCACGCCGCTGCCCAAACCCTCGGTCGACACGGGAGCGGGGCTCGAGCGGATCGCATCCATCCTCCAGGAAGTCGACTCCAACTACGACACCGACGGCTTTCGGCACATCATCGCCGAGCTCTCGAAGCTGTCGGCGATCAGCTACGAGGTGAACACTCCGCTCACTCCCGCATTTCGCGCCATCGCGGACCACGCCCGCGCGACGACGTTTCTGATCTCCGACGGCGTGACGCCCGCGAACGAGGGCCGAGGGTACGTGCTCCGCCGGATCATGAGACGGGCGATCCGGCTCGGCTACCAGAAGCTCGAGTCCAGGAAACCATTTCTGTATCAGGTCTGCGGTTTCGTGGTCGAGCAGATGAAAGACGCGTACCCGGATCTCGTCGAGAAGCGCGCCTTCATAGAGCGCGCGGTGAAGGCGGAGGAGGAGCAGTTCTTCAAGACTCTCGACCGTGGCATGGCCCTCCTGGGAGAGGAGCACGCGAAGTTGGCGCCGCTATCGGGAAAGAGGGGCGTCATTCTGCCGGGCGAAATCGCATTCAAGCTCTATGACACCTTTGGATTCCCCCTCGATCTCACGCGAGTCATCATGGCCGAGGAAGGTGGAGCGATCGACGAGGCTGGCTTCGAGCGGGCCATGGACCGTCAGCGCGCGGAGTCAAGAAAGCACTGGAAGGGATCGGGGCAGGAGGCGCTCGATGCCATCTACCTCAAGACCGCCGCCGATCTGAAGACACGGGGCAAGGCGCCGAAGTTCGTGGGCTACGAAAGAGCGTCGGCCGAGGGCGAGTGCGTGGCCATCTTCGTGCCTGACGAAAGCGGCCTGAAAGAGACCCGCGCAGCGGCCGCGCCCGCGCTGGCTGCTACCCGCGACAGCGGCGAGCAGGGCGCGAGAGTCGAAGCCGTCTTCTCGGTCACGCCCTTCTACGGTGAGAGCGGAGGCCAGGTGGGCGACCGCGGTCGTGTGACGGGCCCCGGGTTCTCAGCCGACGTCATCGACGTCCAGAGACCGACGCCCGAGCTGATCGTGGCGCACCTTCATCTCAAGACCGGAACACTGGAGGCGGGTAAGAAGTACCTTCAGGAGACCGACGCGGAGATCCGCGCTCTGACGGCCAGGAATCACACGGCCACTCACCTCCTTCATTGGGCGCTTCGCGAGGTACTGGGCAAGCATGTCAAGCAGGGGGGCTCGCTCGTGGCGCCGGACCTGCTCCGGTTCGACTTCTCGCATTTCCAGGCGATGACCGACGACGAGCTGCTCAGGGTCGAAAACCTGGTCAATGAACGAATCTGGAGCGCGCATCCCGTCGCCAAGCGCGAGATGGAGAAGGACGACGCGGTCGCGGCCGGCGCGATCGCCTTCTTCGGGGAGAAGTACGGCGACCGCGTGCGCGTGGTGAGCGTGGGAGACTTCTCAACCGAGCTCTGCGGAGGAACGCACGTCGACAGCTCGGCCGACATCCACCTATTCAAGATCGTGAGCGAGGGCGGGATCGCGGCCGGGGTCCGGCGCATGATCGCCTACACCTCGAAGGGCGCGTTCGAGCACCTCCGAAAACGCGACGCGCTGATCTCGGAGCTGCGTGAGCAGCTCAAGGCGAACAACGCGGAGGAAATCCCGGCGCGCGTCGAACGGATGAGCCAGACCGAACGAGAGCTCCGAAAGCAGATCGAGCAGCTGCAGGCCAAGAGCGCCGGCGGTGAGGTGGACGAGATGCTGGCCACCGCCAAGGTCATCGCGGGTGGCAAGCTCGTCGCCGCGCTCTGCGCTCCCTCGCCTGACGGTATCAAGCGCCTGCGCGACATCGCCGACCGGGTGAAGCAGAAGGCGCCCGACTCGGTCGTCGTGCTGGGAATGAAGGACCCGGGGTCTGAGAAGGCCTCGCTCCTGATCGCGGTCGGCCCGTCCGCGCCCAAGCAGTGGAACGCGAGCAACCTCCTGAAAGACCTGGCACCCCTCATCGACGGCCGCGGGGGCGGCAAGCCCGACCTCGCACAGGCCGGGGGGACGCGAGCGGCAGGTCTGGCCGAAGCGCTCGAAAAGGCAAAGAATCTGGTAGTTTGACATCCAGCATTAGACTCGACTAGATTCGCGCCCATGATTCACGTGAAGCACGCGCTGGGGCTCTCGGCCGGAGTCTTGTTATTCACCGCGGTTGCCCAAGCTTCGACCGTCGCTGTTTTCTGTCCCTTGACCGCACGGCTCGACGTCGTCGACGAGGCGGGCCTGAGACAGCGGATCGACCTCGAGCGCCTGACGGCGAGCTACTCGGGAGAGGGAGCCTGGGGACCGCGCTGGTGGTGCGACTACGGGTTGAAGGCGGGGCGCGAGTTCGTTCGGGCTCAGCTGATCTCCGGCGAGCCGACGCTCGGCACACGCATCCAGCTCCTTCGTTCCGCGACGTCGCGATACCTCAGCATCTCCCTGAACCGCACCCGCCTGCGGCCCGGGGCCGGGCTCGACGCCGTCAACAACTACAACCACGACCCGGTCAAGGTGCTTTCCGCCCGGTGGACGTGGGATCCAGCCTCGCGAACAGCCTCCGACCCCATGGGTCGCGACGAGTACGCGTTCGTGACCTACTCGACCGCGCCGATCGCAGGCGAGTGCCGCCCGGATCTCGCGCGCGCCCTGCAGCCAGACTCCGTTCGCTTCGTCGTCTGGTCCGCCTCCCGCAACCGCGAGTGGTTCGAGGCGCTCCCGGGCGCCGTCCAGGTCGATCGCCGCACGGGCGACCGCTACAAGGCGGGAACCGCCACCCGGTGCACCGAAACCCGGAGAGCGACTGACGGGCGAACAGCGGTTCGCTGTGAAATGACCTATGACCTCGCCAACAGCCGCTGGCTGAGCTGGAGCGAGGCGGAGGCCCGCCGGGACTGCGTTTACCAGGCCGGCTCGTCCCTTCCGCCCGCGCTCGTGGAAGCGACACCCGATGCGACCGCCCCTGCTCTCGCCGTGAGCGGCGCCGCCGCCGATTTCGCCGCCGCCGCCGGACGGGGACCCTGCGTCCGAAAACCGGGAAGCGGCCTCGACTCACGCTGCGATTTCCCTGTGAATCTCGAGTAAGCGCGCTTTACCGACCGCCGGCCGTCCGCTACGTTCTGAACCAAAGGGGTCCCACCCGCATGCGCAACCTGGCCGCAACCGCCTCCGCGTTTCTCCTCAGCCTGTCGCTCCTCTCAGGCACCTCCTGCACGAAAGGGGACAGCGACGGAAACCTCATGGTTTACCACGGCGCCTACGCCGACGACGTGAAGACTTTCGATCCCGCGAACGCGTACGACGGCATCAGCCTCGACATCGTACCGAGCGTCTACGAGGCGCTCTACCAGTTCGCCTACATGAACGACACTTACAAGGTGGTGCCGCTCCTCGCGGCCGACATGCCGAGGTACTCCCAGGATCGGCTCACCGTCACGATTCCCATCCGCCGTGACGTGAAATATCAAGACGACCCCTGCTTCCGGGAAACCCACGGAAAGGGCAGAGCGCTCAAGGCGCAGGATTTCGTGCTCGCGTTCAAGCGGCTCGCGCTCCCGAGCCTGCAGTCCCAGGGGTGGTGGATCTTCGACAAGAAAATCGTGGGCATCAACGCCTTCCACGAAAAATTGCTCAAGACTCCGAATGGCGAGATCGCCAAGGCCTTCGCGGAAAAGATCGAAGGAATCCAGGCGCTCGACGACTCGACGCTTCAGCTGAAGCTCATCAAGCCCTATCCCCAGCTCCTCTCGATCCTTGTGATGACTTTCACCGCCCCGATTCCCAACGAGGCGGTGGCCGCCTACGCCGACGAGAATGCCAACTTGACCGATCACCCGGTGGGCACGGGCCCGTTCATTCTGAAGTCGTGGGAGCGCGGCCACAGGATCGTGCTCGAGCGAAACCCGAATTTCCATCCGGAGTTCTATCCGAGCGAGGGGTCGATCGACTTCCGCAAGCGGGGCCTGCTCGCCGACGCAGGCAAGCCGCTCCCGTTCCTGGACCAGGTCTCCTTCACGGTCATTCACGAGGCCCAGCCCCGGTGGCTCAAGTTCATGAAAGGGGAGCTCGACCAGATCGCCATCCCCAAGGACAACTTCGGCCAGGCGATCGCGAACCAGGTGAACCTGACGCCCGAGCTTGCCGCCAAGGGCATCCGCCTGAGCATCGACACCGGAGGAAGATTCTACTACGTCTCGTTCAATACACTGGACAAGGTGCTGGGAGGGAACAAGTTCCTTCGCCAGGCCCTTTCATCGGCGATCGACCGCGACAGGTGGATCGAGCTCTTCACCAACGGCCGTGGAAGAAAAATGGTGAACGCGTTGCCACCCGGCCTCCAGGACAGGCCGAAGACGGACAAGATCAAGTACGATTACAATCCCGCCGCGGCTCGCGAGCTCCTTCG